>JAITUM010000158.1 GCA_031286305.1 Candidatus Fibrimonadaceae bacterium
AAATATGTTGATCCTAATTGGGTGTCAATGCTCGGTAACAATGTTGCAGGCATTAAGCTCAAGTCTAAGGATGGTTGGAAACGGAATCCTGTTGATGATAAAGATGGCAACGGTACAGACGATTTTGGCTTTTCGGCTTTGCCGGGCGGCTACCGCAGTACGGGTGGCAGTTTCGACAATGTCGGTACGAACGGCAACTGGTGGACGGCTACGGAGAGTGGGAGCAATGCCTTCAACCGGCGCATGTATTCGAGCTACGAGAGTGTGCTCGAGAGCAGCAATACTAAGGCTCTCGGCTTTTCTGTTCGTTGCGTTCAGGACTAGCGTGATGTGTTGGCGAAGCGAACACAACACGCCGCCGTTAGCTTTAGCAAGCGGCGTGGCTTTGATGTTGCGCATTTAACGTAGAGACGCAATGCATTGCGTCTCTACATGTGGATGCGGATCAAGGCATGAATTCGGGTTGGATGTCCCATTGCGGAAAACGGGTGCAGATACAAATTTTCATTGAATGTTTGGGATAAATGCGGTATTTATCGGGATTATTATTCGGTACCTGTAGGGGCAAGGCGAGCCTTGCCCTGAATATGATTGTGAATATTTTGTCAATTTTGCCCTAATGCGGAATGTGGGATTATCAATGTTTTTTCGTATTGGGTTTTGTCATGATCAAATTGTATGTTCGCATTTTTTTGCCACGAATGATTGAATTGTAGGGGCACAACGTTGATTGCCCTGCAATGAATTGTGGAGGAATACACAGCAAAGAATGCCCGAAGTCGTCGAAAATCATCTAGGGAAGCGCATTGAGGGAGTCAGGAACAAAATGGAAAAATCAAACCGGACAAATTTTCTACATTCTATATTATGCCTGCAAAGCGAAAATACAAAGACTCAGTTTTCACTTCCTTGTTCAGCGACAAGAAGCGGCTATTGGAATTATATAACGCCTCTTGTCTGAACCCTGATTTACATGATTAAAGGATTTTCTTGAGTTGCAATGCGAGGTGCTTTTTTGTGAACTTATTTTTGAAATCAGGTAAATCGGTCGAATCCTGGTCAATCGGGGTTCAGACAAGAGTTGATAAATTTCCTAAAGAAAAAACATTGAAACTTTCTACTGCATTTGAGCAAAACGGCAAAGAGAAAACTGCATTGGAATTATCTGTTCGCGTTTTGAACATCAACAAAGGCCATAACCCCAAGCTTGAGCAAAAGAGCAAGAGTTTAGCAGGTTATTCTGCCTTTGTGGCAAAGGTTAGGGAGTTTCTATCTAATGGCTATTCTTTAAAGGAATCTATAGAGAAATCTGTTGTTTATTGTATAGAAAAAGGTATTTTGCGAGATTACTTGCAACAACATTCGTCGGAGGTAGTGAATATGCTTTTCACAGAATTTAATATGAAAGATGCCCTTGCTGTTAGATACGCAGAAGGCATGGCTCGTGGTGAGGCCCGAGGTGAGGCCCGAGGTGAGGCTCGGGGAATGCAAAAGCTGTTAGCTCTTTTGGAGAGCGGCATTTCCTTGACTGATGCAAAACGAAAGCTGGGGCTTCTTAGAAAGTAGTTTTTAATGCCGGGTGCGGATATAGCAACATAGTTGCATTGCGCATAAAGCTATTTTAGAGATTTTACTCACTCTGCCAATTTCACTTCGTGGGCAAAGTTCGCCCTACGGGCTGTCCTACGAACATTAAATTTTCTCTAACAATGCCTTAACAGGCACGGACAATTTTTCTACTTTAGCACACAATGCTCCACTACGCTGAAACGCATTTTAGATTTCCGGTTTCAAGGCTCTATCGCAAAGAGGCTACTATTTTAATAGATGCACCTTTTCAAATTTGCCCCGGACTCCCCTGCCCCGTTTGGCTAATAGTCAGAAAGGCGCACCGTTTTCCGGTTTACATAGAAGAAGTCTACGGCGAATGGAAAAATGCAGAAGGGCAAAACATACCATTCAAATTACCAATACAAAAAAAGTTCGAAAAACCATTTCATTTTGAAGAATTAAATTTTGAAAATCCATCGCTTTCGGGGTTATGGATGCTGAAAATCTTTGTAAAGTACAAGAAAAATAAAATCATCGAAAGATGGAACTATCCTTTTTTGCCACCCAAACCATTGATGATCAATTTTCTCAAAGAAGAACCACCCAAACCGGATGGCTGGCTCGCCGGCGAAACGCATTGCCATTCAAGCTTCACCATGGACTCTATGGAATTCGGAGCGGCACCCGCAGTTTTGCAAAAGGCCGCAAAGTCCATTGGCTTAGACTTTGTTTGCATAACAGACCACTCATACGATTTACGAAACGAAACAAAATTTCAAACAATGAAAAACGAAATTGCAGAATTGAACTCTGCGGGAATGCCCCTGCTAATTCCCGGCGAAGAAATTTCGTGCGGAAATGCAGATGAACATAATGTGCACTTGCTCACGTTCCGCAATGAAAATTATGTGGAGGGACATGGGGATGGAGGCCGCAGATGGTGGAACACAGATCCGGATTTACCAATTCAAAAAGCCATTGAAAAAAGCGGCACCTTCTGTTTTGCCGCACACCCAAAATTGCAAATGCTCCTTGCAGAAAAAATACTATTAAAAAGAGGGCACTGGAGCTACAAAGACTTAACAAAAAATAAAATTAGCGGCATTGAATTTTGGAATGGATTTAGAGGGCGCGATTTCTACGAGGGGCGCAAGCTTTGGATTAAATGTTTGCTATCCGGGCACAAGCTTTTACCGCTTGGCGGAAACGATGCACACGGCGATTTGAACAGCTACACGGCTGTAAAAAAACCGTTTTGGAGCTTGAAACATAACCACGAACATGTGTTCGGAGTTGTGAGAACAGTCCTTCCAAACACAGGCAAAATCCCTTTCAGCGAACTCCCTGAAAACCTTTACATAACCGACGGCCCCGCACTGTGGTTTAATAATTTTACATTGCACGCAAAAAGCACAGAAGATTTTGGCATTTTTTTGAGCATAACAATTTTTAGAGGCAAAAACGGTTTTGAAGAAGCAGAAGAAATGCAAATAAACAATTCTTTATCTTTTGATTTTGAAATTTCCTTAAACAACAGTCTTTATGTGAGGGCAGAATGCGAAACAACCATGGGCAAATTTGCGATGACATCGGCGATCTTTTCACCGCCTGCTGTATAGGCATCTCGCAAAATGGCGAAAGGAAAATTTCAACATTTAACTGTGAAGAAGATAGCGTTTTTGATTGCGCCTCCATAACAAAATCCATGCCCACAGCTTATCTTGCGTTAAAAGCCATAGAGAGCAAACTCCTGAGCATTGATACTCCCATTGCAGATATTCTCCCTGACTTCAAAAACAAAGGAAACATTTTCCATCTCTTAACTCATTCTTTGGATTATCGCTTTCCAATGAGCTCTTTGAAAAACTTAACGCCTTTGGAAATTTGGCAACGCATTTGCTCTCATAAATTTGAAATACCACCGGGGCAATTATTTAACTACGGAAATGCAAACAGCATTTTACTCGGCAAAATTTTAGAAAATATTCACAAAATGCCACTGGACAAATTGGCAAAAGAAAAAGTTTTTGAACCGCTAAAAATGCAAAACACAGGTTGGCATCCTCTTGAATGGACCTCAGCGGACAGCATAATTCCCTCAGAAATTTGCCCTTGGCGTAGCCGAGAGCTAAGAGGCGAAACGCACGACGAAAGCGCATGGGTTTTAGAAAAAGAATTCGGAGCTGTTGGCTCGGCTGGTGTTTTTAGCACCGTTCCTGATATTTTAACCTTTTTGGAACACATTTTAGAATCTGAATTCTTGTTGGAAAAATTAACAAAAAATGCTTTTCAAAATGGGAACGATTGCACTGCGCTTGGCTTTGAATTGAATAACCCAAAATTTATGGGCGAAATAAAAAAAGGCGAAGCCATTTTTGGCAAAACCGGTTTTACCGGCACCAGTTTTATTTGCAAACCGCAAAGCAAATTATGCCTTGTGATTCTAAGCAACTACACCTATCCGCACAGAAAACCAAACGCAGACAGGATTAACGAGTTTAGGGTGAAGGTAAAAAAACTCACTTCAGCATTCCATTCAATTTAGCAAAATTCTGCAAAACTCCATTTACAAAAGGTGGAGAATCTTCGTCTGAAAATTTATTTGCTATTTGCACCGCTTCAGAAAGAATTACTTTTATAGGCGTATCTGCAATTAACATTTCTGTCATGGCTATTTGTAAAATTATTTTGTCTACCGTTGAAAGACGCTCCGGAGACCAGTCCGGAATTATTTCTAAAAATATATTGCGAAATTCCTCTCTTCTTTCTAAAATGCCATCAACCAACTTCATGCCAAATTTCTGCATACTATCGTCAACAGGATTGCCTTCCAAAACACCCGGCAAACAATAACCCGGAGCTTCGCTTGTTATTTCCATTGCATACAAAAGCTGAAGAGCAAAGACTCGTGCCGGCCTGCGCGATACGGTGGGCATTAAGAAATCCTTTTATATAAACTTACCATTTCAACAGCGGCAATAGCAGCATCTGCGCCTTTGTTTCCGCATTTTAAACCGGCTCTGTCCATAGCTTGTTCTACGGTATCGGTTGTAAGCACCCCGAAAATGACAGGAATTTTCCCTTCACTTGCCAAACTAGCAATGCCGGAAGTTACCCCACTGCAAACATAATCGTAATGCGAAGTTGCACCTCGGATAACAGCTCCCAAAACTATAACCGCATCAAATTTGCCGCTTTTCACAAAGCGAGCCGCTACGCCCGGCA
>JAITUM010000198.1 GCA_031286305.1 Candidatus Fibrimonadaceae bacterium
CTATCATTTTCTACCGCCTTTTATACTACAAATATAGCAAATACAGTAGAAAAATGCAAGGCATTTTGAAGTGAAAATACGGATAGATACGGGGCTAAAGTATTTTTAAGGAACGACTAGTTAAAATACTTAAATCATGGTTTTTGAGCAAATTTAGCTGTTTTTTTTTTGCAAAATGCTAGCCACTAGCCACTGACCACTAACCACTACCGAGTAAACCAGCACCTACTATAGTTAAAGTTTTTCCTATTTTATGCCGATATATAGGCTAAGATTTTTATCAAGGAGCGCAAATATGGAAATGTCCATCGCGAAACTAGCAACAGCTCAAAAGGCTGCTGAGATAAATACCGCTGTTGGCGTAGCGGTGTTAAAACAAGCCCAAGACACTGCAGGAGCAGGAGCTATGGCTCTTTTGCAATCCATACCACAAATGCCGTCATCCACAAGCGGGATGGGCGACGTTGTGGATATAGCTGTTTAGACAACTCAGATTTCTTTGCTTTGGGACATGGGACAAGCGAAATGTAAAGCTGCATTGTCTGGGACATGGGACATGATTTTGCACAGATTCATATCCCAAACAACGAAACTCAACGTTTCGCTTGTCCCGACCAACGTAACTTAACATGCCGCTTGTCCCATGTCCCAAGCGTTTAAGTTTGCGGTGACCCTACCTAGCCCTGAACGCTCTGTAGTTTCCTTCTTTCTTTACGCGAGCGCCTTTGGCGTTCACTAGCAGAGGGTTTTCGCTGTTGTTTATCGGCAACTGCTGAACGGATTGTTCTTCAGTCTCTGCAACAACAACCTTTTTCATGGAAACTTGCTGGATTGCGTTTGCGTTCAGATTTTCGGCGGAATTTGCAATGGGCATCCCATATTGCATAACACCCAAAAGCTGATAACCCTCGGCAACTTTCTTGTCGGCAAGGTATTTAATCTCTTCTGCGGTTAAACCTTGGGTTTTACCGTACCAGTCTGAGATTTCCTGCGCATTCAAGCCTTGCACCGAGATTCCCATTCTTTTGGTTGAAACAGAAAACACATCGCCGTTTCTGTCTACAACCAAATTAATGGAAGAGCCGATTTCGCCGCGTATAAGGCTCACCTGATTTCCGGGCTCAACGGTAGCGAGTTCCGTACCGTTTGCAGAAACTATAAGGTCGCCTTGCTGCAAGCCTATATCGCTGGCTGGTGAATTTGGCAGAACTCCGGCGATTTTAATACCGCTTTTGCTCGTCCAAATGGATATGCCGAGACCTCCGAAATTTTCGGATTCACCGGCTATTGTTACGGTTGCAGTAAGTGCAGCCGCGAGGAACAGAGATTTGAGGACTTTTTTCATTTTGCTCTCCTTTGGTTAATGTTTGTGGTTCTGCTTGGCTCTCGCCAAAGCCTCCAGGTTCTCTTTTAAAAACTCTTTTGTGGCAGTGTGGGTTATTCGCTTTAGAGCCTGATCCCGTAGCTGCCTCACACGCTCGTGTGATATTTTCATTGATTCGCCAACCTCTCTCAAGGTTTGCGGAGCACTTAAGCCAATGCCGTAAATACCGGACAAAACATTGTATTCTCTTTCCGGCAATGATTTCAAAATATTCCGAATTTCATCTTCAACAGACTGAATTTCCGAGCTGGATTCAGGGTCTGTGGCTGTGGCATCCGGCAAGGATTCCGCATAAGAAGACTTGCTATCGGCTTTGAGCGGGCTGTCTATGCTAACGCCTTTTTGCCCCCTTTGTATTAAATCTCTAACTTCTTCGCTAACTTCTTGCCCTTTTGCTTGGTCTTTTAACCCTTTGCGAATGCGCAAATGCTGGTTTGCAGGCAAACGAACCAAGCTGCCTTGCTCGTTTATAGCTCTTGTGATGTAGGCTTTGATCCACCACACACCGTAGCTTATGAACTTTAAACCTCTTGTATTGTCAAAAGACTCTATTGCGCGCATTAGGCCCATTGCACCTTCGCTAACCAGGTCCGGCAGGGGAATGGGGCAGCCTCTATACATAATTGCCACCTTCAGCACAAAGCGCATATTGGCATCAATAATTTTTTGCCTTGCTATGGGATTATTTTTATTTTCAAATAGCCAAGCCTCCTCTTCTCTTGATAAGGGAGAGGTTCTGCGAATATCGTCTAGATATCGCTTCAAAATGGCATCATTCGAATCTATATGCACTTTAATCCAAAGAATAAATCCACGATAATTTAGAAAAATACGTTAAGGGATGCGGAATTAAACTCTTGGGACTAGGGATTGGGGATTAGGGATTGGAATATTTTGATTTCATTGTTTTTATTATAGGGAGAAGTCTCTCCCTCGCTGCTACTTCGTGCGCAGCTACCCTCTCGAATAATCTCCAATCCCTAATCCCTAATCCCTAATCCCCAACTATGAACTAGTCAGCGATTACTAAATTAGCCTTGGATGCAAAAAGAGCCTACGGTTTCGGTTTGGAATAAGTTTTGGAATCGGAAGAAGGATTTGGAGAAAGTTTACCCTTCTTCGCCTTCCGTGCTTAAAGCCATTTTAAATCAAGGTTCGGTTGAGGGGCTTAAGATTTTGGAAGTTGGAGCCGGTACCGGCAGGGACAGCCTTGAGCTTGCAAAAGCCGGCGCTCAGGTGTTCATTTTGGACTATTCGGAAGAATCTTTGAAAATAACAAGAGAGCTTGCACTCCAAGCTCCCGGAAACCTGCACTTGGTTCAAGGAGATGCTTTTAATGCTCCTTTTCCAAGCGAAACTTTTGACATAGTTTTTCATCAGGGCTTGGCTGAACATTTCAAAAATCCTTTGCCTTTGCTCAAAGAAAACGCTCGTTTGCTGAAAAAAGGCGGCTTTTGCTTGTGCGATGTGCCTCAGACCTTTCACCTTTACACCGTTTTAAAACAACTGCTGATAGCCCTTGACAAGTGGTTTGCCGGTTGGGAAACCCAATTTACCATGCCTCAATTAAGAAAGCTGATGAAGAGCGCCGGTTTGGAAGTGGTTTACGAATACGGCGATTGGATGAGACCCAATTTAATTTACCGCATTATCAGAGAAATCGGTTTTAAGTTAGGCATAGAATTGCCGAAATACCCGTTAAACAAAACATTATATCAAAAATGGAAAGATGAGCTGCTAGACACTCTAAGTCGTTGTTCTATAAGCAGATACACACAAGTATGCATAGGCGTTATTGGGCGAAAAAATTGAGAATGGAGAATTGAGAATTGAGAATATTGGCATTAAATTACCGTGACATAACACACCCGCAGGCGGGCGGCGCTGAGGTGCACTTGCACCGAATTTTCGGCAAACTAGCAGAACTAGGCCACCAAGTAACCTTATTTACCACGAATTATAAAAATTCTCCATTCTCCATTCTCCATTCTCAATTAAACAAACGTGCTCCCCAACGTGAAGTAATAGACGGCATCCAAATCATTCGCTGTGGGGGAGATTTGCTTTTTCCTTTGAACTGCATGCTAAAGCTTCCAAAATTGATAAAAGAACTTAAACCGGATATCATTTACGAAGATTTAAACAAGCTACCGCTGTTTTCTCCTTTTATAACAAAAACTCCTAAGTTAATACAAATACTGCACTTATGGAAATCTTCCATATTTAAAGAAGCTTCTTTTCCTGTGGCTTTGGGGGTGTGGCTTGGTGAAAAAATAATTCCGTTTGTGTATAAGAATTGTCATTTTGCCACCATTAGCCCAAGTGGAAAAAGGGAGTTAAGCGAGCTGGGAATAGCAAAGGAAAAAATTTCCGTGATTTATTGCGGCGCCAAAAGCGAATATCTCGAAGCGGAGAAGACTAGAGATAAGTCCTTGTATTTCCTGTGGTTAGGAAGATTTAGAAAATATAAAGGTGTGTGGGTTGCTCTTGAGGCGTTTAGAATTTTTGCAAAAAAACATCCCGATGCAAAGTTGCTTTTTGCCGGTTCCGGTCCTGAAGAAGCCAAGATGAAAGCGAAGGCAAAGAGATGGGGTTTAGAGGATAAGGTTGAGTTTTTGGGTGTGGTTAGCGAAGAGAAAAAAATAAAGCTTATGAGCAAGGCTCTCGGGCTTTTGCAAACTAGCTACAAGGAGGGTTGGGGTTTAACCGTTATTGAGGCCGCCGCCTGTGGTACCGCAAGTGTAGCAAGCAATGTTTCCGGCTTGTGCGACAGCGTTAAAGATGGCGAAACGGGTTTGCTTTTCAAAGCAGGCGATGCTGCGGATTGTGCTCAAAAAATGGAAATTCTCTACAAAAACGAAGTTTTAAGGCAAACTATGGAAACTGCCGCAAAAAGTTACGCCGCCTCTTTTAGCTGGGAAACCGCCGCGAAGGAGACGTTGTTTTTGATGCAGGAGATAATAAATGTTGATTGAATGGCTTTGGGACATGGGACAAGCGGAGTTCAAAGCTACGTTGTCTGGGACATGGGACAAGCGGAGTTTAAAGCTACGTTGTCTGGGACATGAACTTGTGCATAATCATGTCCCGACCAACGTAGCTTTACATGTCGCTTGTCCCGACCAACGTGATTTAGTATGCCGCTTGTCCCATGTCCCAAAGCGCTTGAGTCAGCGATTAGTGAGAATTAAGCTATGAAAAATTTCTTGATTTTTACTTTGAAGTTGCTGGTTTCGGCGGGGCTTTGTTTTTTGGTTTGGAAAAATATTACGGCTACACCCGGTATAGAATCAGATGATTTTGTGGGGAAAATTAAAAATATAGACTTCAAATTTTTGTTTTTTGCCGTGTTTTGCGTGTTTCTTTCTTATTTTTCCGGGTGCTTGCAATGGAAGCTGCTTCTTGTAAGGCAAAACATTACAATGACTTATGTAAATCTGCTAAGGTTTTATTTTGTTGGTTCCTTTTTTAATAATTTTATGCCGGGCAATGTTGGTGGGGACCTTAAAAAGATTTATGATATAAGGAAAAACTCGGAAGAAACGGTTGGTGCGGCGATTTCTGCAACCCTCTTAGACAGGCTTTGCGGGCTTTATGTTTTGTGTGGTTTTGCGCTTTTGGTTGGAACGGCCTTTTTTTGGCAAGACCCTGAGCACAGGTATTTTTTGCTGCCCTCATTGCTGATTTTTTTGGGTTTTAGCATAGCGCTTTGCATGTTGTTCAGTCGCAGGTTTGGGGAGTTGTTTTTTGGCAAGATGTTCTCCTTTTTGGGCAAAAGGTTTTTGCATTTGCATGGGCGATTTCAGGCTTTTAGAACAAAAAAGCTGTTTGCCCAGCTTTTTTCGCTATCAGTGGTTACCCAGTGTTTTAGGGTTTTATCGCATTATTTTTGCGCTTTGAGCATTGGCGTTGATATTTCCGTTAGCTGGTATTTTTATTACATACCCCTTATTGCCATTGTTAGCGCTTTGCCCATCTCCATAGGAGGCTTTGGCCCTAGGGAGCTTATGGCAACCTCGCTTTTTGGGCGTATTGGGGTTGGTGCCATGGATGCTGTTATAATGCAGCTTTTGGCTTATGCGGCAAACTTAGTAGTCAGCCTGCTTGGCGGATTAGATTTCTTATTCAAGCATTTTCATTCTAATAAACGCTGATTTATCCGCGTGGGTAAACATTGAGTTAATCGAATTTACTATATTCCCTCCATGGCTAAAGTCAAACTTACAAAGAATGCTTTAAAAGCAGAACGCGACGCTTTAAAAAGGTTTCAGCGTTATTTGCCCACGTTACAACTCAAAAAGCAGCAGCTTCAAATGGAAATTAGGGGCTTGCAGTCTAGGGTCGAGTCTAAAAGAAAAGAAGAAGAAGCGCTTTTGTCTGACATGGAGACTTGGATAAAATTGTTTGCCGAGCCTGTTGAATGGAGCAAGTATATAAAGGTTGTTGCAGTTCGTGTAAGCGAGGGAAATATTGCCGGCGTGGCAATACCTGTATTTGACGAAGTGGTTTTTGAGCGTAATATACCGGATTTATTTGACACTCATGTATGGATAGACTCCGGAATTCGTGCTTTTGAGCAATTGATTTCTCTCAGGTTGGAACGTAGAGTTATAGAAGAACAGTTTCGCTTATTGAGCGAAGAACTTCGCACAACCAATCAAAGAGTGAATTTGTTTGAAAAGGTAAAAATTCCGGAAGCCAAAGAAAACATCCGTGTAGTTCGTATATTCTTGGGTGACCAGCAGACAGCCGGTGTTGCAAGGTCTAAGATAGCAAAGAACAAAACCGTTGCAAAAAACGCAGCGGAATTGCAGGTTGCTTAATGGATAATTAGCTCAGTTGGTAGAGCAGCTGACTCTTAATCAGCGGGTCGCAGGTTCGATTCCTGCATTATCCAGTCAAATACTTTCCTTTGAATTTGGGAATTTTCTATATTCCCCCTTAACACAATTTTGAAAAGGAAATAAGTGATGGCTACCATTACAAAAGAGAAAACTGCTGAGATTATAGCAAGATTGGGCAAAAACCCAAGCGATTCCGGTAGTGCGCGTGCGCAAATAGCTATTCTTACAGAACGCATAGCTAACTTAACCGAGCATTGCAATAAAAATCGCAAAGATGTACACTCCCTACGTGGGCTGCAAATGCTGGTGTCTAAACGTAAAAGACTCTTGAAATACTATGCCCGCAAAGATTTGGAAGGCTATCGTATTTTGCATAAAGAACTTAACCTACGCGGCAGCATTAGCTAACAGGAGGTTTTATGCAAGAATTTAAAATGCTCAAGGCCGAAGAGGCCATTGCTAAATTGCCGGACGGGAGAGAACTTATTCTGGAAACAGGTCGTTTGGCTAAACAAGCTTCCGGTTCTGCGGTTGTTAGAATGGGCGATGCCTTTGTGCTTGCCACCGTGTGCTTTGGCCCGGAAAAAGATTCGGACTTCTTTCCGCTGACCGTTGAGTTCAGAGAAAAAGCTTATGCTGCAGGCCGTTTGCCGGGTGGTTATAAAAGAAGAGAAGCGCCCCCCGGAGATGACGAGACCCTCAAGGCGAGGATCGTTGATCGCCCCATTCGCCCAATGTTTCCGGAAGGTTTTACCCGCGAGGTGCAGGTAATAGTTCAGGTGCTGAGTGCAGATAAAAATTTTGAAGCCGATACCCTAGGCGTTAGTGCGGCGAGCCTTGCCATAGGGCTCTCCGAGCTTCCGTTCGAAGAGCAGGTTGCCGCTGTGCGCGTTGCCATTGTTGATGGCAAACCTATTATAAACCCCACATTTGCACAGCTGGATATTTGCGAGCTTGACATGGTGGTTGGCGGCACGGCAAACAGTGTGAACATGGTTGAGGGCGGAGCTTATGAAGCTTCCGAGCAAACCATGATAGATGCAATTCAGGCGGGGCACGAGGCTATCAAGGAATTGTGCAAAGCTCAAGCCGAGCTGGTTGCACGCTTGGCAAAACCAAAAATGGTTTTGACCCCTAAAACAGAAAATGAAAATGCCGTGAAAATAGCCGAGGCCGTTAAAGCTGCAATTTACGATGAATTGAACAGCACGCTCCACACCCCAATGGTCAAAACTCAGCATTACCCTGCAATGGCGGCTCTTGAAGAAAAAGCCCTCGCAAACGAGGCTGTTGCTGCAATCATTGCAGAAGACGAATCTCTGAAGTCATTTGCAAAAGCTGCATTCAAAGACATTCAACGCGATACCATGCGTAAAATGATTTTGGATGAAGGTGTGCGCATAGATGGCCGCAAATCAGCAGACATTCGCGACATTGAAATTCAACTCGGGATTTTGCCGCGCTCTCACGGCTCCGCAATTTTCCAACGTGGCGAAACGCAGTCTCTTGTTACCTGCACGCTTGGCACAAAAAATGATGAGCAGCATATTGAAACATTGCAAGGCGATGTGACCAAAAGCTACCTGCTTCATTATAACTTTCCTCCGTTCTCGGTTGGTGAAGTGAAAAAACTCGGAACCTCTCGCAGAGAGATTGGTCACGGGCATTTGGCAGAGCGTTCTTTGAATGCGGTGTTGCCTACCCCCGAAGGTTTCCCTTACACAATTCGTGTTGTGTCGGAAATTTTTGAATCTAACGGTTCTTCTTCCATGGCTTCTGTTTGCGGCGGTTCGCTTTCGTTGATGGATGCGGGCGTTCCCATAAGCGGTCCGGTTGCAGGAATTGCAATGGGTTTAATTTCGGAAAAGGGTTCTGTGAATGAGGGTGGAAAAATTGAAATTCTCTCCGACATCACTGGCACGGAAGACCATCTTGGCGATATGGATTTCAAAGTTACCGGAACGGAAGCAGGAATTACCGCATTTCAGATGGATATCAAAATAAAGGGCATAACTCCCGAGCTTATGGCCAAGGCTCTTGAGCAGGCAAGGCAAGGTCGTTTGCACATAATAGAGAAAATGAAAGAAGCAATTCCTGAGCCACGTACAAAGCTTTCCAGGCTTGCTCCAACCATGATTCAAATGCGCATTCCAACAGCTAAAATTCGCGATGTTATAGGTTCCGGCGGTGCGGTGATTAAAAAAATCCAATCTCAAACCGGTTGCAAAGTTAATATCAGCGATGATGGCAGTTTAGAAATAGCTGCGCCCGGTGCAAAAGCAGGCTCAATGGCAAAGCAGATGATTGAAGAGATCACAAGCGAACCGGAGCCGAACAAAATCTACAAGGGTAAGGTGAAATCCATTCAACCCTTTGGTGCTTTTGTTGAAATTCTGCCCGGCAAAGATGGCTTGATTCATATTTCCGAAATTTCCGAGCAACGCTTGGAAAAAGTGGAAGATGTTTTGCACATTGGCGACGAAGTCACCGTGCTGTGCTTGGGAGTTGATCCAAAAGGCAAAGTCAAGCTATCAATGAAAGCATTGTTGCAGAAACCGGCTGAAGCAGAGTAAAATCATTTTCTAGCAGCATTTAAAATGTCTGCTATTTCAAACTCGTAGGCAATCGATCATTGATTACTATAGTAAGTGATGATTAACTCAATGTTTACCCGCGCTTCGCACGGTTCACCAGCGAAATGCAAAGCAGGAAGGGTGTTGGGTATAGGGTATAGGGTATGGGCAATGCGAAAAAACATTGTTTTTAAGCAGATTTAGTCGTTTATTTGTGCAGTTCCCTATACCCCACACCCCATACCCCATACCCTATACCCAAGCGAGTAAATCAGCGTTTACTATAGTAAAAGTCAGGGTTAGTGGTTAATCAGCGACATGAATTCTGCTCTAGTGGTTGCGTTGCTTTTGAACGAGCCTATTAGCTTGCTTGTGAACATAACAGAACCTGTTTTTTGAATGCCTCTTATTGTCATGCAGGCGTGGGTACATGCAAGCACAACGCCAACGCCTTGAGGTTCAAGCGAGGTGTGTATAAGCTCCGCTATTTGGGTGGTTAAGCGTTCTTGCACTTGTGGGCGGCGCGCGTAAAAATCAACTGCTCGTGCCAGCTTTGAAAGCCCAACAATACGATTACCCGGCACATAAGCCACATGAGCAACACCCGTGAACGGCAAAAAATGATGCTCACAAATACTTGTCACCGGAATGTCTCTCAAAAGAATCATCTCGTCGTATTTCTCAACGAACTGCGTAGACAAAACATCCTCTTCGCGCTCATCACTGCCCAAACTGCTCAAAAGCTCCGAATACATTTTCGCAACACGTTCAGGCGTTTTCAGCAAACCCTCTCTATCAGGGTCTTCTCCCAAACCTTCCAAAATAATACGAAAACCATCCTCAATTTTTTTCAAATCCATAATCTAATCCTCAATCCAAAAATATCGCTTGCCTAAAATCATAATTTGAAACGGCGTTTAACAATCGGCGAGTTTCATAACCGTCTTTTCCTAGAATAAATTTTAGACTGTTGCTTTTTGCGTGCGCAAAAATTTCTTCAAAAAATTTCTCAAACGGGTCTTTCTGTTTTGGAAATTCTTCTATTGCATAGTTTTCCAAGTTTGCAAGTTCTGCCGCTACTTTCAATGCAGTTTCAATGCCGCCGAGAGTGTCTACAAGCCCTATATCAACTGCTTGCGCCCCTGTCCAAACTCTGCCTTGTCCAATTGCATCCAAAGCGTCTTTGCTTACGCTCCGTCCCTCTGCACAGCGAGTTAAGAATGTATCATAACCTCGTTCCACATAAACTTGCAGCATGGCATGTTCGTTTTCGCTTAAAGGGCGTGCCGGTAAAATTCCGGCGCCTAAAAATGGAATGCTCAAAATTTGCTGAGCAAACAAAGAGTTTTCATTTGTCCCGATTCCATCATAAGAGGCTCCCATTCTATTTGCAAGTTTTTCTCCGCTTGGGAAAAGCCCGAAAATTCCTATTGAGCCGGTGAGTGTAACAGGGGAGCTAACAATTTTATTTGCGCCGCAAGCAATGTAATATCCACCGCTTGCCGCGTAAGAACCAAAAGATGCCACAACAGGTTTTACTTTTGAAAGTTCCCTTACGCTATGCCAAATTTGGTCGGAGGCATAAGCCGAACCGCCGCTTGAATTAACTCTGAAAACAACGGCTTTAATTGTGCTGTCTTCCTGTATTTTTTTCAAGGTTCGCACATAGGTTTTTGCGGTTATCACAGGGTCTGAATACAAGCTTTCTTCAACATCGCCCGTAATGCTGCCCTCTGCATAAAGAACGGCTATTTTGTTTAACCTTGAGCTTCTCATTGTTTCGGTCAGTGATTTTGTGCTTAAAATATCGGAGGTTTTCAAAAATTTCAAATCCTTATCTTTCTTAATGCCAACCATTTCTTTTAATAAATTTTCAAAATCTATTCTATAGGCAAGCGAGTCTATAAGGCCGTATTTAATCAAACTTTCCGGTGCGGAGAAAAGTAAATATTCATCTGCATAGCGGTTAAGAGAATCTGTGGAAATTCCTCTGCTCTCGGAAATACCGTTTAGCATTTCTTTCCACAGCGTTGTTAAATAAGCACTTTTTTGTTTTCTGTCGTAATCGCTCATTTTATTTTCGGTAAATGTTTCAATATAAGATTTATATGTGCCCACTTTGAACACTTGCATTTCTATTCCCATTTTTTCAAAAACACCTTTGTTATATTGCTGCATGGTGCCAAGCCCTTTGAGTTCAAGCATTCCGATAGGGTTCAAAATGATTTTGTCGGCAACGGAAGCTCCGTAATAACTTCTTTGCGAAATCACCTCGCCATAGGCAATCACAAATTTTCCGCTTTCTTTGAAGTCTATCAAAGCGTCTCTAATTTCTTGCATCGAAGCGATTCCTGTTTGCACAACCCCCACATTAAGGTAGATGCCTTTTACTTTTCTGTCATCTTTTGCTTTTTTTATTGCCTCTAAAATATCGCTCAATCCCTGTTTTCTAACTCCCAAACCAAAAATTTTTATTGGCAGCGGATCGTAGTTTTCTCTTTCGGTTATAATCCCGCTCAAATCTATTCTTAAAATCGGCGAGTCAACGGAAGTTCTTTTAGCGCTTATGCCAGAAGAAATGAGCATCGCAAAAAGAAATGCAAAAAAGAAGAAGAGCATCAAATATGCGGCAGAAAAAGTTCCCAGCATTGATGCAAAAAAGTATTTGAGAAATTGTTTCATGCAGTAAATTTAGAAATTGATAACAAAACTCAAGCGGGTTAATAAATGTTTTCTATATTGATTTTAAATAGGAGACTGTATGATGAAAACGCACAAGATTGTGATTTTAGCTGTTTTTTTGCTTGCTTCAGCGGGTATGGTACTTTTCGGATGCTCTGGTATTGGCGCAGAAACACCCCCATCCGGTTGCACAGGCGAAGCTTGCACTGAAGATTCCAGCAGTTCCAGTGACGATGGTAACCCTAACGGCATCAGTTCTTCTTCTGGAGGCTCCACCCCTACTTCTAGTTCCTCCACCGGAGGCTCTACCCCTTCCTCTTCAAGCACTGCCACCATAACAAGCTCATCTTCCACGCAGGTCAGCGGTACTACTTATCAAATAAGACCAAGAAGCAACCAATCTAACGGAATAACTCATTATTGGGATGCTTGCAAACCAAGCTGTTCATGGCGTAACAATGCAAACGGCAATCAGGCTAGAAGTTGCAATATAAGTGGCGCCAATATTGGCAGTAACGATACTGATGCGAGTGCATGTGATGGCGGTCCCGCATTTACATGCATGAACCAAGCTCCTTGGACTGTGTTTTATTCTGGTCCAAATGCCCCTTCCACCAACCGTATTAGTTTTGGTTATGTTGCAGTCAATGCAGAAAATTGCGGCACCTGCTATCAATTGAATTTCCCCAATGGAGAAGTTATGGTTGTTATGAAAAGCAATATTGGAGCCATAAAGGACAATGCCAAATTTGACCTTATGGTTCCGGGCGGTGGAGTTGGCGATTACGATGCTTTAACAAGGCAGATTCAAAATAGCGGCGTAAGCAATCCAAATATGGGAGAACGCTATGGTGGATTTAGAGGCGCATGCGGCTGGAGTTATTCATCAACTGCAGCTACTTGCGTTCGGAATATGTGCAATGCAGCTTTCGCAAATCTCCCTGATTTGAGAGCTGGCTGCAATTGGTATGTAGATGTTTTAGGAACTGATGATGCAAGCTGGGACAATCCGGTTGTCCATTGGCAGATAGTTCCTTGTCCAAGCGAATTAACGAGCAGGTATTAATAATTCTCTATGCCTCATACTAAATTTCGCCCGTGCATTGATTTGCACAATGGCAAAGTAAAGCAAATAGTCGGTTCTTCGCTTTCTGAAAATCAAAGCGAATTAAAAACAAATTTTATTTCTCAAAAATCCGCAGAATGGTATGCCGAGCTTTACAAAGAAGACAACCTAAAAGGTGGGCATGTAATAATGCTTGGTCCCGGTAACGAAGAAGCTGCTTTAAAAGCCCTAAGAGCCTACCCCGGCGGCATGCAAATAGGTGGCGGAATAACCAAAGAAAATGCCAAAAAATACCTGGAAGCTGGAGCCTCCGCAGTAATAGTGACAAGCCACATCTTCCCAAACGGCAAATTTTCCAAAGAAAAACTAAAAGAAATCTCCAAAGAAACAAGCAAAGAACACTTAGTCATAGACCTAAGCTGCTATAAAATTGAAACCCCATACCCTAATAAATGGCAAGTAGCTATAAACAAATGGCAAACATTGACAGATTTTCATATTAGCAAAGAAAACTTGGAAATGATTTCTGAATATTGCTCGGAATTTTTAGTGCATGCTGCTGGCGTTGAAGGTAAGCAGCAAGGGATGGATTTAGAGTTGATTGAATTTTTAGGCGAGCATTCCACTATTCCGGTGACATATGCCGGCGGAGCAAATAGCATCAAAGATTTTGAAACCTGCAACACACTTTCAAAAGGCAGAGTTGACTTAACCATAGGCAGTGCACTAGACATCTTTGGTGGCAACGTGCCGTATGAAGAGTGCAAAAAATTTACTATATTATAACTTATGGAAAAGAGCAATAAAATAATCGCTAAACTTGCTGAAACTAGCAAAATTGGGCTTGCAGGAGTTCTTGCCGGCGTGTTCTGCATTGTTTTCTCAGTGGTTTACACCGTTATATGCTATAGCAAGAAGCGTTAACCGGTCTAATGTGGCACGCTTTTTGCATTTAGCCTTATATGGTTAATGGACTTTACACGGCGCGCAACGGAATGATGCTTTTGCAAGAGATGATGGACAATACAGCCCACAATCTCTCAAATGCAAATACAACCGGATTTAAAAAATCCCTCATGGCAAGCATTGCCCAGGTTGATATTGAGCGAAATGATGAGTTTAAACTCCATCAAGATGAAGACCATCAAATGTCTGAAAATTATATAGACTACTCGCAGGGCAGCCTGCTTCAAACAGAGAACCCTCTAGACCTGGCTCTTGAAAGCTCCGGTTTTTTTGAAATTGAAACAGAAAATGGAATTCGCTATACTAGAAACGGCAGTTTTACCGTAAATGGAATGGGTGATTTGGTAACCTTGCAAGGGCACAAAGTGCTTGGCGAAGACGGGATGCCAATAAATTTAGAAGAGGCAACCGAGTTTCACTTTTCCACTTCCGGAAGAATTTATGCAAATGGAAAAGGAGTAGGCAAACTTTCCATTGTTGATTTTGAAGATAAAAGAACCGAGCTTGGACGTGAAGGCTATAATCTTTACTACTCCAAAACAGGCGCCGAACCGCAACAAATGTTTAACGCATCTGTGAAGCAAGGTTTTTTGGAAAGCTCTAATGTTAGCGTAATTGACTCAATGGTTGAAATGATAAGATTCCAGCGAAATTACGAAGCAAATCAAAAAGTAGTTACCTCCACAGATGATACTTTAGGCAAAGCCGTAAATGAGGTAGGAAGAGTTGGTTAACGAATTCTAACGCTTATTGCTGTGATTATTAGAATAGCCAAGTAAATTACCAAAGCTACAAAAGGCGTGTTATTGGCACCTTCCAGGCAAAAGCTCTCTATTTTTAATTCCAAGGACAAGATTTATACGGTTCTCGCTGTTTTCTTCTAACTAGTCGTTCCTTAAAAATACTTTAGCTTCGTATATCTTCGTATTTTTTCATCAAAATGTTTTGCATTTTTCTACCATATTTGCTATATTTACAGTATAAAAGGCGGTAGAAAATGATAGGTAAATCGCCACAGACCCAGCAGCGCAATTTGTTTCGCACCATGCTCAAGGACTTCATAGATCCCGAGCACGAGCTTGTCTTGCTTTCGGACAAAATAGACTGGCAATATTTCGAGAAAGAGTTTG
>JAITUM010000200.1 GCA_031286305.1 Candidatus Fibrimonadaceae bacterium
CAAACTCTTTCTCGAAATATTGCCAGTCTATTTTGTCCGAAAGCAAGACAAGCTCGTGCTCGGGATCTATGAAGTCCTTGAGCATGGTGCGAAACAAATTGCGCTGCTGGGTCTGTGGCAATTTACCTATCATTTTCTACCGCCTTTTATACTGTAAATATAGCAAATATGGTAGAAAAATGCAAGGCCTTTTAGTGAATAAATACGAATAAATACGGAACTAATGTATTTATAAGGAACGACTATTTACAGTGTTATTTTGAGCATTTTCGATTATTTCCCACTGCTTCTCATAACGGTGTATTCCAGATGTACGTTCTCTTTCAGGTAGGTTATTAACCTTAGTATCCATACCACTTTTTGAAACCACGCTGAGTGTTACTCCTTTCATAACAGAAAGAATTTTGCCGTCAATGTTTAGTAATAATGAATTGCCTATAGCAGAATCTGATTTTTTTCGACTATTTCTGAATAAATAAAAAGTTTTGCTTCAGTTTGTTCTTGTCCATAAAAAATGAATTCCTCTACTTTGCTCGGAAAAAAATAATTGTTTCTAATTGTCTCAATACGGCCGCCATGTGCTAGAGCTAAAGTTTGAAGCATTCCATCAATCACATAAATATTCGATAAAAAATGAGATGGATCAACACAGTAAATTTCTGATAATGCAAAGTTTTCACCAATGCCTACATTTTCCAAAACTTTAAAGCCATCTTTGTAAAAGAAAGAATATTCTTCTAATATGGCATAAATCGTCTCCTTTTCGTAACGTGATGCGTTTTTTTCATTTAGCTTTGCTATATCAAGTTGTGTAGTCTCATTTTTATCCTGCATTTTATGCACAATGCGTGCTGAACAATTTTTATTCCATGTTTTTCTTAAATAATTACTTGATGATATTTTTACATGCCCCTCTTCATCAACTACGGTATTAAGAATCATATCATCTGAATTAAAAATAATAGGAGATGTTATCTCTATATTCCGTATATGTTTAGCACCCGTTTCAAGTATCATTTCGATATACCCAGCTGCCGGAAACACAATATCTTTTTCGACTTTGTGATTTGCTATCCACTTATGCAAGCATAAGTTTATTTTAGACTCCCACATTTGCATAGGAATATTGAGTTTGTTTCCCAAAACAGGCAAACATTCACGCTGAGAGTCAATATATTGATCATCTACAATTAATGGCTTTAATAACTTATTGTCCCATATATACTTTGGTAAAGGAAGCCATTCGGCGTTTTTATACAATGTGTTTAAATTAATAATTGATGCAGAGCAGTATAGCTCCGCTATGCTTTTATAAAGCCCTTCGGTTTGCCCAAGCCCTTTACTCTGTGCAGATATATAAGTATATTCTTTTGCAGCAGAAATAAAATATTCCGAAATATAATATCCCAAAGAAGCGCGCGGTCCTATTTCTATAAAGGTGTCGTAACCGTCTTTTGTCATGGTTTCAATGGTTTTATAAAATTCAACTGTATTTCTTACGTTATCCCACCAATAATGAGGATGATATTCCTCATTATTCATTTCTCTGCCAAAAGCTGTCGAATATAAATTTGATTTTGTTTTTTTTGATAAGTTACTTACTGTTTTCATTGCAGCCATAAATTCGTCTTTAATCATCTCCATTTGAAAACTATGATAAGCAATGCCGCCGTCCAAAAATTTGACAAATATATTTGCTTCAAGCATTTGTTTTTGTATATCAAGCAAACAATCCTCACATCCGGATAAAACAACGCTACTGTGTCCGTTAACAACTGCTAGAGATACTTTGTCGGAGTATTTATCACAAAAAACTTGCGCCTCTTCTCTTGTTATATTGAGAACAAGCATTTTTCCCATCGTATTGAGTTTTTGCTGAAGCCGACTTCTGTGATATGCTATTTCAAATATATGTTCCAAAGAGACTAGACCACCACAATAAAACGCTGCCATCTCGCCGGCACTGTGCCCTGTAAATGCATTACCTTCCACACCAAATCGTTTTGCAAGCTCAAATAAAGCAATCTGATAAGCTAAATTAAATGGTTGCAGTATTTCTAGATGGTCATAAATATCAGCTTCATGCTCTTGAGTCTTGTTTTTCTGCATTATAATGTTCTTCAAATTTATGCCGCTTATCTTTAAAAATACATTTGAGCATGCATCAAAAGTTGTTTTGAATTCTACAAAATTCGCATATAATTCCGAACCCATGCCAGCCAACTGCACACCCATTCCCGAAAAAACAAAAGCGCACTTTTTGTTTCTTTTCGGATTACATCTTTTATAGAAAATATTTTCACGTGATATATCATTAGCAAAATCTTTCAAATCGTGAATTAACTTTTCTTTTTCATTGCACATAATTGCAAGCCTGTGGCTGTGATGTTGCCTGCGCACAGCAGAAGATGCGCAGATTTCTCCAATGCTATTTGCAGATAGTGCGCCCGCTTGTATTTCTGCGGCATAAGAAAATGCTAAACTCAACAATGATTTCTTACTCTTTGCAGATAAAAATAAAATATTCTTTTTTAATTCATCAATACAGGCAATTTTCTCTGATTTGACTGGAACATTTGATATAATAGCGCATGCGTTTGAACCGCCAAACCCAAAGCTATTTATTCCAATATAATGCCTGCCGTTTTTAGACTCCGGCAATTCCATTTTTCTATCCGCTAAGCATATTTGATAACTGCTAAAAGGTATGCTTGGATTTTTTATTTCGCTGTGTAATGTTTTTGGTATTTGTTTGTTTTTCAAAATCATTATGCTTTTTATCAAGCCGGCAATTCCTGCCGCAGCCTCAGTATGGCCAATATTAGTTTTTACAGAACCAACAATTAATTTTTCAGCCCTATCTTTAAATACTTTCGAAAGAGCTTCAAGTTCGGCTTTGTCTCCGGCTTGCGTTCCTGTTCCGTGCGCTTCAAAATAGCTCATGTCATTTACGGATATGCCGGCTTTTTTTATTGTGCTTCGCAAAAGTTCAGCCTGTGCACTAGGGTTGGGTAATGTTATCCCACTTTTTCTTCCATCATGATTTACATTTGAAGCAACTATTTCACAATAGATTTTGTCGCGGTCTGAAATTGCTTTCTCCAAATCTTTTAAAATAAGTATTCCTACACCCTCTCCTCTCGCGTATCCATCTGCATCTATGCCAAAAGCGTGGCATAAGGACTTTGCAGACAAAAAACCGCCACTACTCAGCATAATAAAGTTACCAAGCTCAATTAAAACATTTACTCCCCCGCAAATAGCAATTTCGCAATCACCTTCTATAAGGCTTCTACAGGCATAATACACAGCTGTAAGTGACGATGAGCACGCTGTATCAATGCTTATGCTGGGACCATGCAAATCAAGAAAATAAGATAACTTATTAGCCAACATTCCATTACTTGTACCGGTAGCATCAAATCCATTTAAATTATAATAGTTTTGCTTTTGCATAGTGCTTGTTAATACATCTTGCATAAAACCGCCAATAAAAACGCCGGCACTACTGCCGGTTATATGTATTCCGGCATCTTCAATTGCTTCATAACAGGTTTCCAACAGCAATCGTTGCTGGATATCCATCTTGATAGCTTCTTTATCAGATATTTCAAAAAAATCAGAATCAAATGAATAAATATCCCGTTTAAAAAAAGCTGCTTTTTTATTGTATGCTTTTCCTTTAGTATCTTTGTCACTATTATAAAAAAAGTCATAGCTCTTAAAACGGTTATTCATCGGCGAAAATTCGCATGATTCACTTTCTAACAGTCTCCAAAATTCATCGGCGTTATTCGCACCGGCAAATTTACAACTTAATCCTACTACTGCTATGCGTCTATTTGATACATTTCCATTCATAAGCAAGCTGCCGCCATTAGTATATCTCATGCTACTCCTCAAAGTTAGTCTATACCCTTCAATTTAGAAAAATTCAGTACAGCGAGCACCCAAAAACTTATAAAAAAATCCCCCCTTTCAGGAGTTTTTTTATCCTGTTTTCGTCAGTTTTGAAAAAGCAAGCGATTTACTAAAACTATCCTCACCTTCTTCCACAACCCCTTAGCGAATTCCTTTTCCTTGGCATCCAAAGCAAGCCAGAAGCCTCCGCACATCATAACCGAAGACAAAGCAGTAAAAAACCAGGGTTGAGAGTGAGAAATTCCCCATACCCTATACCCCATGTGACGAGAACCGTTGCTAAAACTTTTGACATTTGTTTTAGGAAGTGGGGGACGTGCAAATTTACGTGGCGGTGGGCGAAGTAGATGCGGGAGAGGTTGGCGAGGCAGAATGTTAGCCTGGTTTTTAGCCCATATAAACTATTTTTTAGTTGATTGCACCGTTTTGGTTTTCAACTCTAATTCTTTTAACGCTTGTGCCATTTCCTTTCCAACTCCAATATTTTTTTACTCCTATCTTTTAATCGACGAACCGGAGA
>JAITUM010000250.1 GCA_031286305.1 Candidatus Fibrimonadaceae bacterium
ATGTAATTCCTTATATAGCAAGGGGTTACGAAAGTTTTCGCGTTTTAAATTTGAGAGATTTACCATGAATTTTGGTGTTTTTGCGGCATTGCTCGCTTTTTTGCCCCTTTCCATTTTTGCCCAAGCTTCCGATATTCGAGTTAAGCAAAAAGCGTTGGAAGAGCAGTGCGCTAAAATAACTTTGGTGGTTCCCTGCGTGGTTGCCTTTGCAAATCACCCCAATGAAATGGCAGCAGACAAGTTTGCAAATGACAAGGTTCTCAAGCAACTTGCTCAGTCTGTGGAAGCATTTGTAAGCGAGGTTTCGAGCAGTGAAACTACAATTGGAGAAGACTCTTTTTCCGAGCTTACCAAAATCAGCGGAAAAATAACTGTAAATAATGTTAAGCTATCAGGTACGGCTGTTATAGATGGTGGTTGCGGCGCAATTGAAAATGGGCAATACCGATGCATTAAGTTAATGGTGTTGGATCGCGAGTTGTATGCCGAGGCCAATATTGAAATTCAGAGGTTAGAAACAGAAATGCAAGTTGCAGAGCAGCCGGCTTCTGTAGAAACGGCAAATATTGCTAAAAATGTCAAAGAAAGTCCCAAAATGCAAGAAATCATGAAAAAGATTGGTCGAGGTTTGCTTGAAAAGGTCACAGGAATCAAACTATGAAATTTCTCAGTCTAAAAGTTTTCTTAACCCTGTTGTTTTTAGTTCAATCTGTGTCTTTTTCTCAGGATATCAGATGTGGCAGCATAGGTTCCGGAAAAACCGAGCCTGAAGCCCAAGATAGAGCTGCTGCCTTTCTTGCTCGGACAATAGAATCCAGCGTTGATTATACGGTTAAAACGGAAGAAGTGATAACTGAGACAGACTACGAATTACGCGACACGAGCGTAGCCAATATAAAAGCAAGGCTTTTGAATTTAAATGCCGTGGATTTCAGAGAGCTTGAGAAAAAAGACGGTCTTTATTACGTAAGAGCTTGCATATCAGTTGAAGCTGCAGCCAAGCCTTATTTGGATAGCCTCGGATTTTTGACTGAAAAAATAAGGGAGCAAACGCGGAAAATAAATTCAGGCAGCTGCAAAGTTATGAATGAGACTTACAGAGATATTCAGGGCATTGAGCGGATTTTGACAGGGTTGAAAGTTAGTTTTTCGCAAGAGCACAAGGAAATTTATGCAAAAGCGAGGGTGGAGTGTAGCCAAGCAAACAAAGGTGTTTTTATTGAGAGCAATGAAAGTTATTTCGCAAACAAAATAAGTTCTTTATTTGCTGCAGGGGGTTGTGTTTTAGGGAGCAATGCGGAAAGTTCGGTTCTTAGCTTGAAAATTAATGTAGAGCACAGGGAGAGACCGGACAATATTATGGAAGTATCTTACTGCAATTCGGAAGTTAAAATTGAGTTGCAACATAATAGAACCGGCGAGAGTTCTTACAGAGGTGAATTTACCGGTAAGCAGGGCAACGAAGTAGAGATGAATAGAGCCTGCAGAAATGCTATGGACTTTGCTGCTGCCGAAGCCTGGGAAAAAATTAAAGGAAACTTCAACATAGGAGACTGCAAATGAAAATCCTTAAAATAACCGCCATGCTTTTGCTTTTTTGCAATATTGCAATGGCTGAGGAAAAGCTCAAGCAGGTAGCTATAGGTGCTATAGGCGATGAGCCGGCCAACACCCGAACTTTAAAAGGGCTTAGCGGTTGGTTTAGAACTGCTATAGCCAATAGCAATAAATATATCGCCGTTGATCGTTCGGAGGAAATACTCAAGCAGCTTGGTAAAGAGCATAGATATACAAGAGGCGGTGCAGCTGCCAAATATAAAGAACTCGGTCAGCAGTTAGAGGCCGATTTATTGTGTATAATTGAGAGTACTGAAGTAATGCCTGGTGTTTATCAATTGGAAGTAAATTTGATTGATGTTGAAACGGCAGTAATAGTGCCCGGTGGAAGTGGAATTTGGAAGGGTAAACTTACAGATACAGATATAGACGTAGTTATAGGATATTACAAGAAAGCTACGGAGGAACTTTCAAAACAGATTTTGGACAATAAGGTCAATTCCAACAGAGCCGACGGTTATACTATATACTTAGATATATCCTTAAAATCTATAAATAACGGCAACAAGCTTAAAGAAAAATATTTTAGCGAGCAATTATTGGCAGAAATGCAAGAAAAAGGCTGTGGTTGCCAACTTGCGAAAGAAAAAGAAAATGCAGACTACTTAATAACCATAAAAGACGCCTATATTGTTGACAAAGATCTTAATATAAGGTACGCTCCCAGTTCTGGCTTTGAAGCAGCCGTCGAAGGAGGTTCTGTGTATAGTCCAAAGTTTGATAAAAAAACGAATATTAGGACTTTGAAAACCGAAAGCAACAAGCCAAGATACCATGATGACGCCATAATTCGGGCTCATACAGATTTAGCAAGCATTCTTGCTGAAAGACTTATCTCAATGATCAATCAAATGCTTGGTAAAACACAAATTCTAGATAATGTGATAAAAGAAGCTTTTAATACTAGCAGTTCTAGTGGCAGCAACCCTAGCGGTCCAATAACTGATTTTCGTGACAACAAGACATATAATACAGTTAAAATCGGCACTCTTATATGGATGGCAGAGAATTTAAACTACAAAACAGGCAATAGCTTGTGTTATGACAATGATGAATTTAACTGTAAAAAATACGGTAGATTATATGACTGGAAAACAGCAATGAGAGCTTGTCCGAAAGGCTGGTACTTACCAGGTAACTCTGCGTGGAATGACTTGATGGAAACAGTGGGTGGCGTAGAGGATGCAGGCAGAAAACTCAAATCTAAAACGCAGTGGGATGGAATAGATGGCTATGGTTGGTCAGCTATACCAAGTGGCGGCTACTTTGGTTGGAACAACGACTATAGCTTGGCTGGTGAGGGTGGTGTTTGGTGGAGTGCCAGCTACAGCTACAACATGAACGAAAATTTTTATTGGGTAATGAATTCAAATGACGAATCCGTACATTCTAATGTTACTCATGAAGCTGATGAAGATAAGTACTCAGTTCGTTGTGTTAAAGATTAACCATAGGAGATTAATATGAAAAAACTTTTTTCACTAACTATAGGAGGTTCTTTGTGAAATTAAAATTCAATTCTTCGTTGCGCAATGTTTGGAATAAGATAAAGCCTTGTAAATGGGCATTCTTATCTACTCTGATAATTGCTCAAACAACTTTCGCTCAATGGGATGGCTCTTCCGCAGATATCGGCTGGTATACCGAAAGAGAATACGAACTCACCATAAGTACTCCTCAGCAGCTAGCTGGGCTTGCTAAATTGGTGGCAATGGGAAAGACTTTTGAAGAGCGAACCATTATACTTGAGCAAGACGTATATCTTGAAAATCATGAGTGGACACCAATAGGAACCAGAGATAATCCTTTCTGCGGAACTTTTGACGGTCGTAATTATGTTATCAGAGGTGTCTATATCTACAATTCAGAAGAATACCAAGGCTTATTTGGGTACGTAGATAACAACGGTACGATAAGAAATCTTGGCGTTGAAGATTCGCAGATTAGATCCGATTATAATTACGTTGGTGGACTAGTAGCTTACCTCAATAACGGTGAGATAAGTGATAGTCATTTCAGTGGTACTGTAAATGGCGGAGATGATGTTGGTGGGCTAATAGGACATTTTAATAACGGTACTATAAGCAACAGCTATTTTACTGGTACGGTGGAAGGGCGATATAACGTTGGTGGACTAACAGGATATATCAGCTACGGTACAATAAACAGTAGTCGTGTTGATGATGCTGAAGTAACAGGTCAAGAAAATGTTGGTGGGTTAGTGGGACATTTCAATGGCGGCGAGATGAATGGTATAAACGATGACAGTAGCTATTTCAATGGCAAGGTAGAAGGACAAAAGTTTACTGGTACGTTACTTGGACTTTTAAATCGTGATAATGTTAATTTGCAATAGACACAGCTATTAAGTTGCCAAATTATCGTTTTCAATGAATACGGTAATTTGGCATGTCTTGAATGGGGAAAATATTCACAGTTTAAAATTCACCACCTTCTCTCGCACCTAACCAGTGCATCGTTTTTATGCACACCCACCGCAATAGCGTAAGCGGGTTTCTTTTTGTTTGCAGCGGCTAAATACTTTTTCCGCTCAATTTGGGTTAAAGCATCTTTAATTGCTTCTTTTATGCCGCGTGCAGTTTTGGAAACTTTAAACTCCATAACAACAGTCCATTTATCGCTTTCTATAAACAAATCATACCTGCCCGTGCCAGCCGGATTGTTAGAGCGAACATTAAAACCGAGGGCAAGCATCAAACCAAAAACAAAACCGTGATAGGTCTTTTCCAAGTTATCGTGCAAATCAAAATAAGAAAGTTTGAAAGATAACAATTCCGTCAATTCCTTAGCAAAATATTCTGTGTCTTCTATTTCATCAAAAATATCAGCAAGCCTGCGTTCTTCCCCTTTCTTTACAATGGAACTTAAAATATATGCCTTCCAAACCATCATTAGCTCTTGGTTGGGAATACGCAATTTATAGAGCCTCTGCTCAAGAGTGCTGTCTGGTGCTTCACTCCACGAAAGATAACCAGCCTGCACCGCAAGAGCATAGTAGTACTTATCTTCTTTGTCTGCAAACAATTCTTTTAATGAAACTCTTGGATCAAGCTCAGTGGTAAATGTATTGCCGAATTTCTTCACCGCCTCGCCTATGCACAAAGCTTTACTCTGCGTGAGCAAATCGCCAAGCAGGTTGATGGTGCCGCTTTGGCCCCAGTAGTTGGAAATTTTGCCTCTGAATAAAGAGTTCATAACGGAAAAAATGTAAAATACATAGGATTTGCCAACGCGAATGCCATCGTACCACTTTTTGAT
>JAITUM010000273.1 GCA_031286305.1 Candidatus Fibrimonadaceae bacterium
ATGAAAAAATTCTTCTCCATCAATTCAGCAACCGAAAAAGCAACATTGCTACTAAAACGGTTTCCTATAAGCATTTTGCTTATAATAGGCTTTGCCTGTTGTTGTTTCTATGCGAAAGCAAGCGCCGAATTGATTTCTGACCAACTACATTTCTTCCTTTTGTTCGGCATATTAATCAGCACAGCAGCAACATTATGGCTTGAAGACTTTGTTAATTACCCAAAACAACTCCTTATAACTACTGCTGCAATATTATTATGGGGCATATATTGTCTCTTTCTGCCAACAAAATTGCCTGCAGGCAAGGAAATAGAACTTAATGTTATTGGAGTGGCTATCTTTTTATCAATCTTTTTTATTCCTTTTCTGAAAAAAAATAAAGACAAGGCGTTTTGGAGTTTCACTACACAAACAATTTTCCAGCTTGTTTTGGCAACCAGTTTTAGCACAATTATTTTTATCGGACTTTATATTGCGCTTGAGTCACTTAAAGCATTGTTCAATATAAAAATAGACCCCGCTGGAGTTAATTTAACAATAGTCTGCTATGCTTTATTCGCCCCCCTTTATTTTTTGGCAAATATTCCAAGTCAAATTACCAAACGTAACGAGGAAATAGTTTTAAATAAATATTTGAAAATATTGGCATTGTATATTTTAATGCCACTTGCAGCGGTCTATGCTCTTATTCTGTATGTTTATTTATTCAAAATTATTTTCACTTTTGAACTGCCTAAAGGCTCGGTTTCGTGGTTGGTATCTACGCTTGCTTGTAGCGGTTTGTTGATTATAACACTGTTGTACCCTATGCGTTTGGAAGCAAAAAATAAATTTATTGTTTTTTTATCTCGTTATTTCGGCCTGCTCATATTACCGCTTTTAGCACTAATGACTATTGGAATTTTCCGCCGTATAGACGATTATGGCATCACTGTTAATCGAAGTTATGTTCTCTTGGCAAATATTTGGTTTTATGGAATCTTTATCTATCTTTTTATCACAAAAGGGCAACGTATAAAATGGATTTTCATTTCCTTTGCTACAATTGCTTTGTTTGTTTCTGTTGGTTTTTGGAATGTCTCTAATGTTACAAAGTATATCCTTACTGCTGAAGTGAGCAGGTATTTGGATGGTCAAAAAATAGGTACTTCAGACAAAATGAATCAGGCAGATGCAAAAGTAATTATAGATAAGATAAAATATTTACGCCGTGATTATGGAGATGAAAGCATCCGGCAGTTTTTTAGCAATACTATTGACGCAAGCACTTCTCTTTTTTCAGAAAGAGAAAGACGGCATGGAGAGCGTTTTGGTCATTATCTTTCCAGCCAAAATAGTGAAATTAAAGATATAGGAAATTTTAATGCTTTTGTTTATCTCAATTGTACTTTCTATTCAAAAGATATTAATAAAAACATTGATTATTCTTTTGAAAATAACCTATTGACTATAAAAATCATTCCTGATAATCGGTTTTTCGTCGTTCCGCTTAAAGAGCCAGCACAACATTTGTTGAAAAACAAGAAGGTATCACCTAATGAATTTGATAAAATGTTTTTTCAATTTGACGAATATATTATTTTGATTAGCAGTTTTAGCGGACTTTATTTTGAAGAAACAGGCCGTTTAGCCGACGTTCAATTTAAAGGCCTTTTGTTTTATAATAGGTAGACTCAAGCCAGATACCGCAATTCTTTTCTGTGGTAGATGCAGTGGCTGTGCTGACGGAGAGCGTGGATCCAGCTGCTTATTGGCGAAAGCTGAAACAAAGGCTTCGGGAGGAAGGTAATGAAACCGTGACAAATTGTCACGGTTTGAAAATGCCAGCACCTGATAACAAAATGCGTTTCACAGACGTTGCCACAACCGAACAGCTCTTTCGTCTAATCCAATGAAAGGGTAATTTTCTATATGGCCATACAATTCGATTTTGAAAAATTACATGAATCATAAGTACACGCCCGTTGGTAGTGAGGGTGGTGATTATCATATTGATGTTATGCTTGAGGAATGTACTTACGAATATGTTCATGCTGGCACGCAAGCGGTCACTGCACGTAGCGGTACTGCAAGTGCCGGAGTAAGCGTAAACTATACGAAAGTAACAACGGAAATGACGGTGACTGTGCGTGTCAATGTTAATGGCGAGGTAAGTGAAAGAAAAATAACCAGCATGGGTGAGTTTACAGGAAACTCTTCTGATTGGAACACAGTTACAAGAAGTTTTGACTTGGCAATTCGAGCAACCATAGCGCGTATGGATAGATTTTTGAATAGTACAATCGGTGCTTCTTCTTCTGAGCATTAGCATCTATAACCACGAAACCTGAAAACTCACTTTTGTCCATAATGCGAGCCGCATTGAACAATTATAACTTGTCCGTCTTCAACCCTATATACTATTCTATTTTCGCTGTCTATTCTTCTAGACCAAAAACCGCTAAAATTCTCTTTTAAAGGTTCGGGCTTTCCAATTCCCTCAAACGGATTTCTATCTATATCTTTTAACAACGCATTTATTCGCTTTAAAGTTTTTTTGTCTTGTGTTTGCCAATAAACATATTCTTCCCAAGCATTGTCTGAAAAAGATTTATTCATTCTCCATAGCCTCTAGCTCTTCCATTGTTTTTACAACCATTTTTCCAGTTTTATACTGAGCTATGGACTCTTTTAGTCTCATCTGATTTCCTTCGCTGTAAAATGAATCTGAAATGCTAAAAGGTATTTTGCCTAAACGCAAAGACTGGCGAATAAACACATTCACAGCGGTTGAGAAGTTCATCCCAAAAGAATTGAACATGTTTTCAGCCTGTTCTTTTATGCTTCTATCCATACGAATAGTAACATTTATGCTTTCTGCCATATAACCTCCTTGTTACTAAGGATAAATATAGTAAATTGCACGAGGTTTGTCAAGTAGCTGTGCTGACGAAGCAAGCTACTCCTAGAAGCGCTAGCCTGATTAGATTTTTTGTAAAAATTGACAAAAACTTTCAAAAAAATAATTTTTTTGACAAAATTGACAAAAACTTTTACTATATTATAACCTATAAAATAGGAGCTTTGCTATGCGAGAAGATGAATCTTTTAAAATTAGGGAAAGGTACCTGAAAACTTTGCTTGATTACAAGGATAAAAAGGTAGTCAAAATAATAACGGGTATAAGGCGTTGCGGAAAGTCTGCGATGCTTTCTATTTTTGCAAATGAACTTGGGAAAATGGTTCCTAAAAAACAAATTATAGAAATGAATTTTGAATCCATGAAATTCAAAGATATAGTTAGCCACGAAGAATTGTATTTATACATAGCAAAGCGAATCACTACTAAGAAAAAAACATATCTCCTTTTTGATGAAATACAGATGGTTAAAAAATGGGAGCGTGCTGTAAATTCTTTTTTAGTCGATTTTAATGTGGATATCTACATAACAGGTTCTAACGCCTATCTGCTTTCTTCTGAGCTTTCCACTTTAATTTCCGGGCGATACGTTGAAATAAAAATGCTTCCGCTTTCGTTCAAAGAATTTTTGAGCTTCAACGATTTTGATTCCACGCTTGCAATGGAGGATAAGTTTTTGCTATATGTAAAATACGGCGGAATGCCTGCGATTGCGGATTATAATTTTAATGAAAAGATGATTTACGAAATGTTGGAGGGCGTTTACAATACCGTTATAGTGAAAGACATAATGCAAAGAAACAAAATAACCGATAGTACTTTGCTGAAAAAGCTGACTGACTTTTTGGCACACAACATTGGTTCTACAAACTCCATTAACAGCATAAGCAATTTTTTGGTTAGCAACAAAGAGGCAGAACATAAATCTGCGCCTAATAAAACTATTGAAAGTTATGTAACTGCACTGCAAAACGCCTTTGTTTTTTATGATTTGAAAAGATACGATGTAAAGGGAAAATCTTTGCTTAAAACGCTTGGCAAAAATTATATTGTTGATATTGGCATAAGAAATATGCTCTTGGGATACAGAGATGCCGAAAGAGGACATATTTTGGAAAATATTGTATTTTTGGAACTCTTGCGGCGAGGTTACAAGGTTCATATAGGGAAATTTTTAAACTTTGAGATTGATTTTATAGCAGAGACTCCGAAAGAAAAAATCTATTTTCAGGTTAGCGAAAGTTTAATCGACAAAAGCGTTTTTGAAAGAGAAATTGCTCCGCTTAAATCCATAAAAGACAATCACGAAAAAGTAATTCTCTTTCAAGACAAAAACTTCATCACCTCTTACGAAGGGATAAAAATTAAAAACGTAGTAGATTTTTTGTTGGAGTAGAGCCAATAACCTCTCACCATATCGCTCCAACTTTACTTGCCAAACAACAATACTTCGCTTATATTCTGCTTTCCCAAAGCGAGCATGTAAAGCCTGTCTAAACCCAAAGCTACACCAGAGCATTCCGGCATTCCCTTTTTCAATGCAGCTAAAAAATCCTCATCAATTTTGGGAATTGATTTGTTCAATTTTTTTCTTTTTTCAATATCTTCTAAAAAACGCTTTTTCTGCTCCTCTGCATTTGCTAACTCCTCATAACCGTTGCAAAGCTCTATCCCGTTAATGTAAAGCTCAAAGCGGCATGCAACTCCATTGCGAATTTTTGCAAGAGCCGCCCGCTGTGGCGGATAATCAACAATAAACTCTGCGCAATCTTTGCCCAAATTTGGCTCTACGATTGCACCCATTGCGTAATCTTCTATCTCTTCCAAAGTCCAATTGCTGTGCTCTGCTTTTAATTTTTTCATATCTACACTTTCAAAAGCCTGTTCCCAAGTTGTCCTTTTCAAAGGCAAATTCAAACCCGTCACTTCATTAACCAAATCTAAAACTTCTTGCTGCAATTCCTCAGCAGAAAACCCAACCCTATACCACTCCGCTATATTAAATTCACAATTATGCCGCTCACCGCTCTCGTCTTTTCTAAAAGCATGGGTCAATGAAAAAATATCTCCAAAACCGTTAGCTAAAAGCCGCTTCATAAAAAATTCCGGGCTTGTTGCCAAGTAACAAGTTGGATGCGTTGTTTCAAAATAATCAAGCCAAGGGTCTGTTCCGCAAGCAACTGAAAGCATTGGAACATCAACCTCAAGCAACCCGCGTTTCAAAAAAAAATCACGAACCCTATAGTGCAATTGTTGCCGCTGCTGCCAAAGAAGAGGGGTTATCATTCAAAAATCCGTTCTACCAAAAATTGGTATTCTTGCATAACTCTGTTGTAATACCTTGTGGGTAGCGCGGCGCCGGATTTTAGTTTTCCGTCTAGGGTGCCCAAACCAACGTTGTAGGCTATCAAAGCGTGTTGCAAATTTTGATATTTTGCTATTAAACGCAGCAAATAAGCCGTGCCAACCATTAAATTTATTTCAGGGTCAAAAAGATCTTCCGACGAATGGAGCCTAACACCAACCGAACGCGCAACTTCCAAAGCGGAACCGTATTTTATTTGCATTAACCCCAAAGCTCCCGACTCAGCGCCGGAAAAAAAAGCTCCTCTCGCATTTGGATCCCCTCTGCTTTCATGCTTTATAACCGCTAAAATCAAAATCGGATCAATTTTGTAATCAACTGAAATGTCAAATAATCTTTCCGTTAAAATATTTTTTTGCGCATTGGATAACCTTCTGCCGGCCATAACATCCAAACCTCTGTGAATGCGAACGTATGTTAAAGCCCTGTTTCCCTGTTCCTCAAGACTGTTGATTTTTGTTTGTGTTATTAAAATCTCGTTATTCAAAATTTTGATTTTCTCATTCTTGCTTTGCCATCTTGCAAATATAAAAACCACAAATACAGCGGTTATTATGCCGGAAAAAATCAGATTGAGAATAGATAGACGCATAGGACAATAGATGCAATTAGGGCAACTGCAATTTGCAATGCCCAAAGGATACGCGAAACTTTATAAGCCTTTTGCCTTTTTATGCTCCAAAGCGGTAATTGGGGATTGGAATTTTTCATTAGCTGTCAATATCAAAAAAATCTGGGGTTAAAATTCCGCTTTTGCAAAACACCATGGCACGCTCAATAGCATTTTCCAGTTGGCGAATATTGCCGGGCCAACGCTGCTCTTGAAGCATGGCAATTGTCTCTTCGCTTGCCTCTTCAACGGCATAGCCGTTTTCTTCGTTGAACTTGTTGATAAAATAATCCAGCAAATCGGGAATGTCTTCTTTGCGTTCCCGCAAAGGCGCAATGTCCACAGGCACAACGCTCAAACGATAATATAAATCTTCTCTAAAATTTCCATTTTCCACTTCTTTTTTCAAATCTCTGTTCGTGGTGCAAATTAAGCGAACATCAACTTTTATTTCATCGTCCCCTCCAATGCGAACAATGGTGCGCTCTTGCAGAACGCGCAAAAGTTTGCTTTGAGCGGCAAGCGGCATTTCGCCGATTTCGTCCAGCAAAATAGAACCTCCGTCTGCAAGCTCAAATTTGCCTCGCCTTGTTTTTAAAGCGCCGGTGAAAGAACCCTTTTCATGCCCAAAGAGTTCGCTTTCAATTAAGGATTCCGGGAGTGCGGCGCAATTTATTTTAACAAAGGGACCGCCTGCTCTCAGGCTTTGATAATGCACAGCGCGCGCCAAAACTTCTTTTCCAACTCCCGACTCGCCTGTTATCAAAACCGAAGCATTCGTTGGAGCAACTGTTTCAACAAATTTATTCAACGCCAAAAATTTTTCGCCATGTCCAATGAAATTCTTTCCGCTCAGTTTTTTTCTCAAAACGGAATTTTCCGCTTTATATTTGTATTTATCCATCACTAGGGCAACGGCGTGCTCTATCATTTCTACTTGCAGGTCTTTTTTCTCTATATAGTGGTCGGCACCATTTTGCAGAGCCTCTACTGCCATTTCAATTGAGCCGTATGCGGTCATCATCAAAAACGGTTGCGATGGTCTTTCTTTTTTTACTGCTTTCAATAAATCCAAGCCTGTCATGCCCGGCATTTTAAAATCTGAAATGATTAAATCCGGACTAGCCAGTGCAATTTGTTCTAAAGCGATTTGCGGATTAGCTGCCACAGTACAGCGATGCCCGCTAAGTTCAAGAATATCCGCTACTGCATCTCGTACAATTTCTTCATCATCAACAATCAAAATTTTAGCCATTTGCTTTAATATAGTAAACGCTGTCTGCTTAAAAACAATGTTTTCTCGCCAATGCGGGGACACCCCGCAACGCCCCGACAAAAAGTCGTTGGGACTTTTTGCAAAAACGCTGTTTTAAAAATAAATATGCATTTTTTATATTTTTTTTCCCGCTTCGAGCGTCTAATAGAGTAACAAACAAAAATAGGAGATTTCCGATGTTCGAGGTAAAAACCAACCGCAACCATAAGGATAGCGTGTTCACAAAGT
>JAITUM010000274.1 GCA_031286305.1 Candidatus Fibrimonadaceae bacterium
TGTTGTTTTGGGTATAATAGTGCTTTCTTGCTTTATGGCAATGCTTGGCCGTTTGTTCAGCGATTTGTTATACGGTTTTATTGACCCAAGAATAAAGTTGGGGTGAAGTCAATAAAATCTCCACATTGTGGCTATTGCCATTACACCGAAAAATGCGCTCCAAAAGTAATTTCTCATAAAAGAATTCAACCTTAGCACATTGGTATCATTGACTTTTTTCAGATATACGGAAGATAGTATAGTCAAAAGCAGAAAACCATAAACCGTAAGATATATGAATTCCAAATACATCACATCTGTTGATTGAACCCTTTCTCGCAAATTTACATGATCAAGAACAAGAGCGAAAAATAAACCGGAGCAACCCAGCACCGTGTCTAAAATATTGTCTTTATCGCGTATAAAAATCAAAACAAAAAGCAAAGTAACTATCACCATAACCGAGAGCAACTTGCTAACCAAAATATCTAGAAATTTAGTGGAGATGGATAAGTTCAAACGAATATCCGGAGCCCTGCTTTGAGAATTTACATTGCCCAAGTTGCTTGAATTTCTGCCAAAGCGATATGAATAAGAAGACTGCAAAACATTCCAGCCGGTTATTTGAAGCATATTATCAATGCCGGGATTATCAATAGGGAACATGCTGTTATATGCGGCAATGTCCGGAACCAACATTGTATTGTCGTCTCTGTTTTTGCCTTTGATTGTGAAAGGCATGTTGTATACACCAAAGGGATAAAGCCCATAAGAAGGAACCTGCTCAAGATCCACTACAAAAGCCCAACGCATCAAAATAGCCTTGTATCCGTCCATGGTTGTTTCCAAGCTATCCACGAGCTGAAAACTTCCTCCGTAATTGCCTTGTGTTTGACCCCCAAAAAAATCTACACCCTTATTGCTGTAAGTATCGTATAGATATTTGCGGGAAATTTGCCTGGGATATTGCTCGCCGATTATAAGAAATTTTTGCCAAACAAAACCGTTCATCGAAATAACATTTGACTCAATAAATCGAATGGAGTTTATCATTATTCCGGTCGGCAAAATCTTTGCCTGCGAACCGTAAAGCGAGTCAGACCTGTTTTGATACCTGTTAACAAAAAAATCTACCGCTCTTTGATCTATGACCAAAGCGGGATTCCATTTAAAATCTACGCCATTTTCTTTGAGTATTTCTTTATCGCTTTCGCTGTACGGATGGTCTTCATAATTACTTGCCGCCATTCTGCCTGAACTCAAACCGGGGTAGCGGTAGAAGACTATTATACTGATAATTATAGAACCTAACAGGCAAACCGGAATTAAAACATAAACCAAACCGCTTAGGGGTCTAAACAACACTTTTACGCCGAACAATAATAATAACATGGAAAAAACGCAAAGCGCCAGCATCCGGAAAAAAATCTTGCGCATTGTGCTTTGATATGCGCCGGACTCTTGCGAATTGCCGGAATAAACCGATGTTCCCAAATAAAACAGCATATCCGGAATTTTAAAAATAAATTCATTGCAATACTGTCCAAGCAACCTGTTTCTGTGAAAATATCCATCCTTGAGGTTTCCGGTGCGAACATCTTCGCTCATTTGCACAAAGACCGAGTCTCTGAATACTCTGCCCAGCTCCCTGAGCGGGCGAATTTCATTTGTTGCATTCACAATAAAGTTGCCGGCTGTGTCTAAAATATACGGCGAACCATAACGACCTATACCTATTCCCTGCATGTAGGCATAAAGTCCGGCTGTGCTATGGGTAATTAAAATAAAACCTCTTTGCTCTTCTACTTCAACCGGTAAAATTTTATATATAACTCTTGACTTTGAGCCTTCATCAAAAGCAGGACCAATCCAGCTTTTTGCATGGTCGGGCGATGTTTTTTTAAACCAGTCGTGGTATGTTCTTATGTTTCGTCTGTCGGTGCCGGCAAATGCTCTTGCTCCTTTGGGTAAGTAAGCCGCCCAGCCTGAGTCCGGTTGCCACGCATCTCTGCGAGAACGATAGTTTGCCGGATTGTTAATAGAGTCTTCTCTGTTTGCAAGGCGAGCTGAATCTGCGTGCATGCGCCTTTTGTCAAGGTCTTTATTTTCCAAGTATATAAATACTCCTTGCACTGAAGACTCATCTATTTGGGTTCTTAAATTTCTTGGCAACTCGGTTTTATAGTGGAGAAGCGGTAGTGAAGATTTCAGTGAGTCCATTAAAACATTTGATAGCGTGAAAAAAGCGCTAAGCGTGTCGACATTGTTTTCAATTTTTTGTTTAGCTATGTTTTCAAAAGATATATTTGAAAGCTGGTTAAAAGGGCGATATTCTTTAACAGCCAAAACAGCAAAGCAAATTGCAGCAATAAAAAGAACCATTGCCTTAAGAACAGAAAACTTTCTCGAAGAATTATCTTCAATATACTGTTTATTTTCCGTTGAAGACACAAGGTTTTTTATTGAACTCAATGCTTTAATCTTCGTTTTCATAATATCTCCGAGATATTTTTGCGCTATTTGGAATATAGTAATTAATGATTACTCGCCTTTGGCGATTCACCAGCGAAATGCAAAACATTATGGGTGTTAACTCAATGTTTACCCGCGCTTCGCACGGTTCACCAGCGAAATGCAAAGCGGGAAGGGTGTTGGGTATAGGGTATAGGCAATGCAAAAAAACATTGTTTTAAAGCAGATTTAACCGTTTTTTCTGAGCCAATCTAATCCCTAATCCCCGATCCCTAATCCCGAGCGAGTAAATCATTGATTACTATATTCAATATATGAATAACGCCAAATACTTCCTTATTCTTTTTTGCTTTCTAGCGAATGTTTTTGCGCAGGATTGCAAAACGGAAAGCTCTTGCAAAGCAGCCTATGCGCTTGGTTTAAGATGGGGCTTGAATGCCTCAAACTTATATGAGGTTTATAATGATGGGCATAAGAGCAGAGGTAGCTTTCGCAATGACTCTTATGATGGCTGGCAATTAGGCTTGGTGCTTGACATAGCCATGAACGACTGGCTCTATATTCAGCCGGGTCTTATGTACATTCAGAAAGGAACGAGAATTGATGACATAAATTTAGAATATGCAGCGAACTATATTGAGCTTCCCTTGCAGGCCTCGCTCAAGTTTTCTGCACTTAGGATTAATGCCGGTCCATATCTAGGTGTATATTTAGGCCCGGAAGACAGTGGCGACTACTGCGATGGCCCCTATTGTTATACCATGGCTGCTTCTGATTTCTTTAGCACAGACTTTGGTTTTAGTATGGGCTTTGGTTTTGATATATGGAAGTTTTATACAGGCCTATTCTATAATCATGGTCTAGCTGGTATGGGTAATAAAAAACACTTCAACTATTATAACCGCATATTAGGCTTTAACCTTGGGGTAAATTTTTGGAAGATTTAATGAAACAAGGGGATAATTGTTTCACGTGAAACCGTAGGGTTTCCCCTACGATATGCAGTTAAAAGAAGAAGCTTAGACCAACACCGTATTGATTCATGGAGCTATCGTCACCGCTTTTACCGGTGAGGCTTGTCAAGCCAATAACGGTTTTAAAATCAACCCCAATATTTGGACTTACATTGTAGCCGACTCCAATAGCAATACCAAAATCCATAGATCTGTCCTTAAATTTTCTGCTTTCTTTGCCATCATCATCCGGATCACCTGCTCCTGATACCTCTACGTTTTGTTCGGTGCTAATAGGAATGTCTATTTGCACTCCAGCGCCAGCCCATGCATCACCCAACGAGTATGCTGCTATTGCAGGAACGCTAATAGCAAGTTCAGTTATATCCATCTTGTGCTTTCCAAGACCATAATCCATTTCAGCGCTAACTAACGTCTTGTAATGGAACTCTGCTCCAGTACGCAGACTTATATATCCGCTAAGAGGAACAATGGCCACTAATCCACCGCCCAAACCCATGCCCATATCAGTCTCCTTGTCAAAATTCTTATTGCCGGTAGAAAGATCATTCATGTTAAACGTGACTCGAACACCGAATTGCATGCTTTCGGCGAAGGAAAATGTTGTGACTAGAGCAACTATTGCAGCTATTGAAACGATTCTGTTCATATTGAACTCCTTGTTTGTGTTGTTTTTGAACGACATTGTTCAAAAATTTTCCGATTGGAAAATTCCCTGAATGCAGGCAGCAAAGCGCCCGCCGGCTTAAAGCCAAAAATTCTATGAAAACCCTTGTCCAAGCGAAACGCTTTACCCAGCGCCTCGCTACTCATAAGCGTAAATGTTTGCATCATTCTCAATTCTCCATTCTCAATTCTTTAACTCTCCACCCTCAACCAAATCATCTGCTTGGCCATGTTTACAAAAGTAAATGCAACGAAGTTCAGCAGGTTTATCAAGGGTATATTGATCAACTGTTTCACGTGAAACATTTGCCATAGGGGTGTATCGAATACGCCCCTGAACAACGACATTGCACATAATGCGGAATTGCAACATTCCGATAAAATATATTAACACGACGTAATTCATACATGCGCAACAACATTGCGCATGATGTGATTATGACGTCTCCGACCGTTTTTTCCCAGTGGCGAGACGTTTTCGTTCTTGCGCTTTGTAAAGTTTAAATTTTCCCATGAATAGGAATACAAACCTTACTACAGGTACATCGAAGCCTTTTGCCAGACTGATTAAAGAGGAAAGGGACGGAGTCCGCTGCCCGTTTTCAAAAAGCGATATGCTTTGCCGCGTTAGACCACTCCTTTGGGCTAACTCAAGTTGCGAAATAGCGAGTTTTTTACGCTCCTCGACTAGCAAATTCTTGAGAGCCCAAATTATGCTGTCCGTTGTTTCTGTTTTTGCCATATGTATAATGTAGTGAATAAATTTTAAAAAAGCGTCAACACATTGTTGCTAAATGCATAGAAAATTATGTTGGATAAGTCGCACCTTATCCAGAGCACCATTGCCACATAAAACACACTTTGCGTTTATCAGAACCTCATCAATATTTGCAAAAACGCTGTTTTAAAAATAAATGCGCAACACCCTTCCTGCTTTACATTTCGCTGGTGAACCGTGCAAAGCGCGGGTATTTTTTATATTTTTTTTCCCGCTTCGAGCGTCTAATAGAGTAACAAACAAAAATAGGAGATTTCCGATGTTCGAGGTAAAAACCAACCGCAACCATAAGGATAGCGTGTTCACAAAGT
>JAITUM010000005.1 GCA_031286305.1 Candidatus Fibrimonadaceae bacterium
AGGCAAAGTTGTTTCGCCTTTTGTTGCATTCACAGGCGAGGTGAGCCTTGTGGGTCGTTTAATAGCGATTGGCGGTTTAAAAGAAAAGGCTCTTGCCGGTTTGGATTCCGGCGTGAAAAAGTTGTTTCTTCCTAAGGACAACCAAAAAAATGTAGAGGATTTGCCGGATTTAGTAAAAAATGGTTTGGAAATCAGTATGTTTACCCACATAGACGAGATAATGGAAGAGTTGTTTTGAAATGGAAACTTCTCCCCCTATTGAAGAGCATTTTGGTTTAACGGAAACGCTCCGTAAACAACTGCTTGCTTATTCCACTTCCAGTGAAATAGGGAAAATAACCGCGCAAGCGCAGAGTATTGAGGCGGTGTTTGATGGCTTGTGCCTTGGTTTTAGGGACTTGGCAGGTTATGACAGGGTTATGGTTTTGGGTATAGATTCAGTGAATTTTTGCTTGAAACCCTTGCAAAGCGTTGGTTTTGACGAAGAACAATTAAAAGATTTTTGCGCTGAAATTGATTTTATGGCCGGTGAATATGCCGATGCCATTTTTTGCAATAAACACATTTTTGCAGACCCGGTTCAAGACTCGGATGCATTTTCAATGCTTGGATGTAAAGCTTACATGGTTTTTCCCTTGCTCAAAAGGGTAATTGACGAGTGTTGGACCGCTAAAAATTGTCAAAGAACAGAATGCTCCTGTTACAAATCAGAAAACTTATATTGCTGGACTGATTTAAATGCCGGTCGATTTGCAAATCCGGCCTCCGAAGATGACAGGCGACGTGCGTGCGTAAAATGCAATCAATTCAAGTGTGAAGGCTTGCTTTGGTTAGATTTAACCGGACGCGTTGACACAATAACCGGCGAAGACACAGCAATGATTTATTCTGCAGTTACGCAGGCCGGGTTAATAATAGAATCTTTCAGGTCAAATGAAAAGTTACGCGAAACTTATAATGAATTGCGAAAAGCTCATTCTATGTTAAAAGCGGATTTACAGCAGGCAAGCGTGATTCAGCAGCAACTTTTGCCGGCAAGTTTTCCAAAAGGTTTTTTAGATGTGTTTGCAAAGTATCTGGCTAATTTAGAAGTTGGCGGAGATTATTACGATTGTTTTGAATTGAACGACGATTCAATAGGTTTGGTTATAGCTGATGTATCCGGGCATGGAACAGCAGCGGCTATGCTTATGAGCATGTTTAAAATAATGTTGAAATCTTCACCTGAAAATGGCGTGAGCCCGGCTTTGACATTAAAAAATATTAATAATACTTTGGTTACCGAAATAGACAGTGGTAAATTCATAACAGTTTTTTATGCGATATGGCGAAAAAACACAAGAGAGCTTATATACACAAATGCCGGGCACAATTCCATGCCTCTTATGAATAAAAAAACCGGTGAAATAGAGCTATTAAAATCTTCCGGTCTTTTCATAGGTATTATGCCGGATATAACCGTAAAAGATACAGTTTTAAAGCTTGATGGTGAGTATCGCTTAAATCTTTATACAGACGGCATAAATGAGGCCATGAATCCCGCTAAGGATCAATTCTCACACAAGCGCATTTACCAATTGATGCAGGACACTGCCAATGGAAGTTGCAAAGACTTTGTAGAAACCCTTTTAAAAGACGTTGAAGTTTTTTGCGATGGCAAAGAGTTGGTGGATGATGTGACAATTCTAGTATGCGATTTGTAAAACTTACTTTTCATGCGGCTCAATAGCTCACCCAAAAATTTCCCGCAACTCCTTATTGCTCAGCTTGCCAATCCAATTCTCACCGCTTGCCACCGTCATCTTAGCGAGATGCTTTTTTCTTTGAATCATTTCGTCGATGCGCTCTTCAAAAGTATTTTTGCAAATCATGCGATGAACCATCACATTCTTTTTTTGCCCTATACGATATGCACGGTCGGTAGCTTGGCTTTCAACCGCGGGATTCCACCACAAATCATAATGAATTACATGAGAAGCTGCAGTGAGATTTAAACCGGTTCCAGCTGCCTTTAAGGAGAGTATAAAAAATTTATCGGCACGATTTTGCTGAAAACGTTGAATCATTTCTTCGCGTTGTTTTATACTGCAGCCGCCATGATAGAACAGCGGTTTTTCGCCAAAACGCTCTGCGATAAAATGCTCCAGCAAGGTTCCCATTTCTTTGAATTGAGTAAATATTAAAACCTTTTCATTGCTTTCTATAATGCCGTCGAGCAATTCAAAAAGCAACTCTGTTTTGCCGGAATTTGAAGCGTTCTTTTTACCGTCTTTCAAAAACTGGGTGGGATGGTTGCAAATTTGTTTCAACGCAAGAATCATCTGCAATATCAAACCCTGCCGCTTAAAGAGCGACTCCTGATTGTCACCGCAAGACTCAATTTGTTCCATTGCCGCAGCCATTGTTTTTTCATAGAGGGCAGCTTGCTGCTTGGTTAAAAGTGCAAATTGATTCTGTTCAATTTTGTCCGGCAAATCGGAGATAATGCTTTTGTCGGTTTTCATGCGACGCATCATAAACGGAGATGTAATTTTGCGAAACTTTTTTGCAACCTGCTCATCGTTGAACAATTGGATTGGCGTTGCAAAATCATCTTTAAATGTTTTTACACTTCCTAAATAACCCTTGTTGGTGTAATCCATAATAGACCAAAACTCAGTCAAACGATTTTCTACAGGCGTTCCACTCATGGCAATGCGAACATTTGCCGGAATGCTCTTGATTGCCTTGGTCTGCGCTATTTCGTAATTTTTAATATTCTGAGCTTCATCAATAATCAAAACTTGCCATTTGTGTTTTTTCATCAATTCAAAATCACTGCGCAAAACGCCGTAAGTGGTGAGCATAATATCGGATTTAAATTCTCGCATATCGCGATTTTGCCCATGAAAAATATGAACGCTAAGAGTTGGCGCAAACTTTTCTATTTCAGATTTCCAGTTGGTTAACAAACCGGTGGGAACCACAACAAGCGCTTGCTGCTTTTTATTTAAAACATCCTCTTCTTTGTATTTTAATAAAAGAGAAATCACTTGCAAAGTTTTTCCAAGACCCATGTCGTCTGCGATAATGCTTCCAAAACCTATGCGGCTATTGCGATACATCCAAGAATATCCGCGTTCTTGGTAAGGACGCAGTGTTGCATTTAAATTTGAAGGCAAAGGAATGTTGTTCTCCGAAGTAAGCTCTCTGATTAAATCGCGAACCTCATCCGTGAGCAATACAGGAGCACCTTCGTATTCTTCGGCAAGGGCTGCTTGCAGTAATTGAAACGGAGACAACTTTTTATCTGAACTGAGTTTCCTGTGAATTTTTTCAAGCTCTTGCTCATTCACATAAAAATATTGCTCTTTAAACTTAAATAATTGCGAAGCATTTTTTAACAGTTTTGCAAATTCTTCATACGAAACCACATTGTTGCCCATAGCAATTTGCCAATCAAATGAAAATAAATCCTGCAAGTTAATAAAACCTTGACCTTCTTTTCTAGATATTTTCACCGAAACTTTGGGGCGCAACAATTCTTGCAAGGCTTTTGGAAGAATCGTTTTTATATCAAGCAAACGAACAACCGGAAGTATTTCCATTAAAAAAGGAGCAAACTCATCTTGGTCAAAACGAATTGCCGAGGTGCCACCAGTATTCATGTAAGAGTCCAGTCCTTTAATGAATGGGGTAAGCAAGGATACATTCTGCAAAATTTTGAATCGTTTTTTCTCGTATTGTTTTTGAGTTAAAATTTGTTCAAGAGGCATTGATAATTCGTCGGGTTTTGTGGTATCTTCAACTAAAATTTGAACTTCAAAATTATCATTTAAAGCTTCTGATATATTAATTGCGGGCTTATAAGTTTCTGCGGTAAGAAAAAATCTGTCTAACCAAACTTTAATTCCGCCGGCAAGTGCATTCTCTCCAACAGTGCTAAATCCATAGGTATGTCCGGCAAAAAACATTTCTTCATAACGGTCGTTGCCGGAAGTTTTTGAAAATTGAAAGGCAAGCGAAGTGATGAAAAGAGATAAAAGCTCTAATGTTTGATTTTCAATGCATTCTAATTTTTCTTTTCCACGGACAGCTTTTTTTATTTGCAATAAATCTTCGGGCAACATTGCAGACAATTTATTGACAACTGTTCTCACTCGTTTTTCAATGAGAGCCGCAAGCCAGCGAATTAAATATTTTTTATCTTCAAGCTGAACAATTTGCGGGATAATCATTCCGTTTGCCATTAAATTCAACGAACTAAGCAAAACTTTGTAAAGGGCTTCCGTTGAGCAATCATAATCTCGCAAACGATCCGGGTTCAGCGAGAAAAGAGCCGGGATTAATTTTTCAATTTGTTTAATTTTATGATTTTCGCCGCTTATTTCAAGTTTGTTATTGTCGTTTAGCGCTAATTTAAAAATGCTCCGTGGCGTGATTAAATCCGGAGTTATATTGTCAAATTTTGCCTTGCCCGAAAGAATTCGATTGGTATTTTTTACAATGTTATTTAACTGAACGCCGTATTTTTCTTTAAAGTTGCCGGAATAATAAAACGGAGCTGCTTCCGGCAGCAGTTGAACTAGTGTATTGGAAATGTTTTGAAAATCGGAAAAATCAATATGGTTTGCAAGAAATTTTTCATCAAAGGGAGTAATGTTCGTTTTTATTTGCCACAAATTTTTCAAAAATGGAATTTCGGTTTTTTTAGGATCGTTTACAAATATGCCACGCTTTTTAAGTTCTTCGAGTAAGCTTACATTGTGTATTTCAAAAACAAGAAAGGGGTTGTTGTCTATCTCACGGCTAAGGATATAAAGAACCGATGCCAAGTGCTTACATGGAACCGCCCAGTCCGGGCAAGAGCAATTCATTTTAAAATCAGTCCACTTTTGAGGAAAAATTTTAAGCCCCAAATTTTCTGCAATAGTTAAGATAGAAGGGTCAAGCTCGCGGTTCAGCAATTTGGAAATCAAAGCGGGTTGCTTAATTATTTCATCCATTAGCTTGTTTATGTCTTCTTCTTCAAAAGGCGGCACTACAATAAGCACTTTATAAGGCAATCGGCGGCTTCCGCTTACTTTTGCGTTCACATAATTATCTGCGATTTTAAGAGCTTTAACGGATCCGTTTCGCGCATAAGTTGCGCCGCGAGGCAAGCGATTATCGTAATCTACATTTTGAAGAGAGTGAAGAAAATGCTCTCCCCACCAGGTTTTACCAAATTTCTCAGCCATATAAAAAATCCTTTTTAGTAAAGGTAAGGTAGAAAAAAATTAGGGAGAAGGCTCTCCCTCGCCGCTACTTCGTGCGCGGCTACCCTCTCTTGCTTACAACTGTTGCGTAATGTGGCACGCTGTTGCACAAGGGCAACCACAGCGAGTTGCCGCCCCAGGGCAAACGCATCTTAATTTGCTGAATCGTTGTCGCAATTCATGGCTGGGCAATCACGTTGGATTGCCCCTACATATTACCGCATCGTTGCCGTTTTTTCGCATTTTTGTGCAATGAATGATTGAATTGTAGGGGCAATCCAACGTGATTGCCCTTGCACAACGTTGTCCAGACCGGGGCGTTGCGGGGTGTCTACCAGGGCAAACGCATCTAAATTTTCAAATATGGGGGATATCCCCCTCGCTGCAACCGCCTACGTGGCAAAGTGGCGTAACCCGTTGCGCATGGGGCGTATGCAATACGCCCCTACGACGAC
>JAITUM010000015.1 GCA_031286305.1 Candidatus Fibrimonadaceae bacterium
AGAGGGAATAGAATAGATGACTGGGCTGATCGTTGGGCAGGCATTGAATACGTTTACACCATAACCCCCGAACACAGGGCTATGGCGAAAGAAGAAGACTGCCAAAGTTCAGCGGATGATTAATTAGCCTTCGCAATAACCTGAACCCTCGTAGTAAAAGTACTTATCATACCAGCCATCATAGTATTGCTTTCCTATTTTGTTAAACCATGAATGTAATATAGAATTATTTTTCTATTTTTAAAGCAGAGGAGCCACATTTTATGAGTAAATTAAGAGTCATTTTTCTTGTTTGCATTGTAGCCAGCGTTACAAGCTGTATTATAAGTTGTAGTGAAGGTGCGTATGAGGAAGGAAAGATTCCCGCATACGCTAATAAAAGCGGAGAAACTGTTAAGATAATCGCAATTGTACGATATATAACACCAAATGATGTATTACTTAACCATGAGAAATCTATTGCCAATGGTGATACTCTGCATTATGCAAAGGAAGAATGGTATAGGAACATTCCTATGAATACAGACTGCGATTTTGTTTCGTTTGGAAATTGTGGCAAACCAACTAGAATGGAGCTGCATTTTTTAGACGATCCGCAAAAATGTTTGGTTTTTGACGGCCCAATAAAAAATGATGGAATTGATATACGCCCTTGGGATTCATACGAAAGAGGAAATAAAGCAGATGGTCGGGGTAATGTTGAATACGTTTACACAATAACCCCCGAACACAGGGCTATGGCGAAAGAAGAAGACTGCCAAAGTTCAGCGGATGATTAATTAGCCTTCGCAATAACCTGAACCCTCATAGTAAAAGTACTTATCAAGGTGCAGCTAAAGATTAAAAGGCTCAAAAAAGTTTTAATCTTTAATGCAACGAATACTGAACAAGTTGGACTTATCGTGTTTGCGATTGCCATTTATGTCTTCCCAGCCGGCCTTATCGCCGCCGTACAAGTCAAAGCGGTAAGCACCATTGCCATCATATTCAGAGGCACTCCACCAGTCGCCGTTGTATCCCATATCCTTGAAATAACCGGGATAGCCGTTTCCGCCAGGCAATGCGGAGAAGCCGTATTTGTCTTCGCCGTTGCCATTGTCAAAACTGTAGTTATTGTCCTCGTTATAGTAGTTATTCCATCCGCTTGTTGCTTTTAAATACCTGCCCGCCTTAGGGCTATCGTAAGGGCCGCTTGTGCCGCCGTTGCCATCTGCATAACGCATAAGTTTATCCCATTCAGCTGTGCTGGGTATATGCCAGCCAGAGGGGCAAATGCCACGATGCTTTGCATTAACTTGACCTGAGCAAGTGGTTGAATTGCAAGATGAGGGCAATGCCATAGCCGTAGCCCAGTCGTATAACCTGCCGTAAGTTGTACAGTAAGTTGCAATGTTAGAATAGCATTTGCTTCCCGTGGCATTGTAGTTCAAATTCTCTGCCATCCAGGTTTGGGTGCCTATAATGGTTGTTCTGTAAGCTTTCCTGTCTCGAACATCAATTAAAGTTAAAGAACCGGCAATTGTGCTAGAGCTAGAACTGTTTGGCGTGCTGGAACTAGAATTAGAACCTGGTGTTGGACAGCCAGTCGCTCCTTCTCTAGTTTCCCAATAGTTAAATAGAGCATCCATATCGGCTTTGGTATAAGTTACCCTTCCGCCATTTTCATTTAAAGTTCCATCCGGATAATCGTTCATTAGATTATTTTTGAAATCATTCCATGAATATGATTTGAAAAGAACTTTTTCTGCCATTGGAACTGTAATGCCACTGACTCTATCGCAATATGCTTTTGAAGTATTCGTATCTTCTAAATCTTCAAATAAACCTGTATAACCTTTAGACCTGTCATAACCTCCGCCCCAAGTTCCATAATGTTTTACAGTCAAATATCTTTCTATTCCTTTTGCATAAGTATCTTTTAATATTTTATGCAAGTTATCATATTCCCCTAACCGCGTGTTCCACGAGCGCCTTTCAAGATTCGCATAATGAGAGGAATGGGCTACTTCATGTATTGTAGTTTCATATATTTCTAAATGGCTTCGGTCATAAGTTTGAATGCCAATATTTTCAAGACCCAAAGTATAGTTATAAAACCCAGTTTTACTATTTCCCGTGTTACTAAAATTATTAATAAAATCATTATTATTCCTAAAGAAAACCTCTATATCCATGCTCCAAAGACTACGTCTTGGTCGTTTCAATCCGTAAATATTCCCATACCAATAATTATAAGCCGCTGTCCACACAACGCACCATTTTGCATGGTTCCCCGTAAAAATATGATCCCACGATTTGTACGACGTACCTTCTTTCGCATATGTCAAAGTGCTTTTAAACCACCAAAAAAGTCCGGAATGCCCGTCTTGCAACTTAAAATGTCCTCGTTCAAAAAGTGCCTCGTAACGTACGGATAGCGTCCATCTCTCAGGGCTACTAAAGTAGCCTTGGCTGTTCGTTGTGGACGTACGCCAGTAAAATCTATAACCTGCAGCAACTTTGATGCCAACAAGAGGAACATTCATCTTCTTTTGTTCATCATAGAATTTCAGCGTACCGCTTGGCCTCCATCTTCTCCAATTAAACAAACCTAAAGCAACGGCATTATCCATATTAAGGGTTTTGTTTAAACCGCTTTCATATTCGGCATTGAGTTCCGAATCCGGAAACGCTGCTATTTCTAGCTGGTATGGCTCCAAGCCTAGGTTTTTCAAATAATCAGATACCTCTTTATTCGCCCTATTTGATTTCTTTGCTCTGACAAAGTGGCTATCTTCCTGATCATCTTCGTCATCCTCTTCAAGCGGCTGAGTTAAAAATAACTCTTGCAAAATTTCGTAAGGCGTT
>JAITUM010000026.1 GCA_031286305.1 Candidatus Fibrimonadaceae bacterium
GAAATACTAGAAAGCCAGCAGCAACTGATAATAAAGTTAAATAAAACAATGGCTAATTTTTATCTTGATACAGCACCTGCTAGGCTGGCGTACTTTGATATTGAATTAAGTGAAGGAAAGATTACAGAAGAGGAAGCGAGAAAAGGACGTGAAGTTATACGCAAAGAAAGGGATTGGGTGAAGCTTGTTTTGGCTGCTACAAATTTTTCGGAAATTTCTATATTAGCGGAAGATTTGCCTAATGTTGGACAGGGAAAATAGAGAGGTAAAAGATGAATGAGTTGCTGAAACAAGTAAGCTTGATATGATAAAAGATTTCAAAGGCTAAAGACTTTTAAATAGAGTATATTCAGCTTCTCGTTATCCTGTTAATATATGTTTGCTTGCAAATGGCCAGCTTCCAAGTACAGATAAAGCAAAAGAGATTTTAGACTTCGCCATTAAAAATACCAGAAACACCTCTCCAAAATGCAAGAACCTGCGGTGGTGGAGTAAGGAAAAATCGCTTTTTTCATTTTTTCCTACCACTTTACATAAAAAAAATGTATATTATAGAAGATGTGGAAAGTTTTGCCGAGCTATTCCATGCTCAAAGGAACAAGCACTCATCGCTGCCACTTGTCTCGTAAATGGGTGGCTTGCTGGGTGGAAACAAAACAAGGAATAACAATAGAGGTAACTTATGCAGGTTCTCGTGAAAGTGCCCCATACGCTTGAAAATGGCATGATGGGAGAGTTTAGAATAACAGGCAATGTCCCGGTTTTTTACCTGGATTTAACCCGCCGCCTGTTTCCTTCCGTAAAGGAAATTCCAACAAAGGATAATAGCGAGGAGCTTATTGAGGCTTCTAAATCCGACTGGTTTAGGGAAATGGAAGCAAAAACTACCCCCGGCGATGCGCTCCGTAGTTTACGTACCATGCGGGAAATGAGGCAGAGCGAGCTTGCCGCCAAGATAGGGGTAAAGCCTAGGCAGATTTCAGATATGGAGCATGGCCGTGCGCCAATAGGCAAAAAGATGGCTATGAAGCTCGGCGAAGCCCTAAACATGAACTACAAGCATTTTCTTTGATCTTCCCCCCTATGCATACAACAGACACCCTAAAATGGCAACGAATACTCGCTATATACCAGTTTTTTGCCCGAAAAAAGGCAAACTTATGGCGGTAAAAGATGTGGAAAATGCTTTAAAAACTGTCGACATTGAGGTTAAATAGTAATTTTTTGGGTTAGTGGTGGAGGGACTAGCTGAATTTTGTATATTAGTATTGCATTTGAATACGGAGGTATTACAATGGCAGCTACGAGTTTAGTGCAAGTTCGAGTAGAACCAGAAATAAAGATTCAGGTGGAAAACTTGTTTCGGAGCATAGGTTTAGATACAGCCTCCGCCATAAGGTTGTTTTTTATACAATCGCTTGAATATAATGGCATTCCGTTTCCTATTCGTAGAAATTCAGTGAAAAAGGAAAATTTCTGTGCGCAAGGAAAATATAAAGGGCTTTACTCTACAGAAAAATTTTTAAAACAAAAGCGAGCAGATAGAGAACTTGAATAATGGAAAAAATCTACATATTAGATGCCTGTGCTTTAATTGCTTATTTAACCGATGAACCCGGCTCGGATATCGTTGCGGAATATCTTAGAAATAACAGCCGTGTGGCTATGCACAAATTAAATTTATTGGAAGTTTATTATGGTTTTTACGCAGAGCAAGGCAAAGAGTGTGCTGATAATATTTTAAGAGATGTGAAAAAATTAAAAATTGAAATAATAGATAATTTTTCCGATGAAATGTTTTTGCAAGCTGGTCGCTTAAAGGCGTCTTACAGAATATCTTTGGCAGATTCTATGTTGCTTGCGCAAGCTATGGTATTAAATGCTGCAATTCTTTCTTCTGACCATCACGAATTAGATGAAATAGAAGAATTAGAACAAATTAAATTTCTTTGGATACGATGAAATCAGGATTTTCTACCTTCTCCCTTATGTGCGCAACAGACACTCTAAAATGGCAACTCTGTATTGCATCATATTTTCTCCCTAGACTAAAGAAGAAGTTAGAAATTTCTAAATTACCATTTGTATGGAACCAGCATCTTATAGATGAAACGCGGAGGTTAACATGGTAATAGTGAGAAAAGCCAGCGAGGCTGAAAAAAACGAGATGAAGTCAAAGTCTGTGTGGGGCTGCGATGTTTCAGAATTCGATTGGCATTATGACGATAAGGAAACCTGCCTTCTTACAGAGGGCGAAGTAACGGTTTCCTACGATGGCGGAAGCGTGGAAATTGGCGTAGGAGATTACGTGGTATTTCCTAAAGGCTTATCTTGCGTGTGGAAAGTTTCCAAGCCGGTTAAAAAGCATTACTTTTTTGGGTAGGCGACACCCACCGTCGCTAAGCATTTCTATCTTTATAGAAGACCCGCCTAATGTTGGGTGAGGAAACCTTTCCACAGCAAGTACAACGGAACGTTATTCCCGCCGGTATTCCTCAGCGATGTAACCACAGTTCTGCTCGGTGAATATTTCTTAGAATATTCCGCAAGCGAACGCGCTCGAACATTATCGGCAGATTTCACCTCAATAGGCACAATATCCATTCCGCTTTGAACAACAAAATCCACCTCCGCCATATTTGCCGATTTCCAATAAAAAGGAACCTCACCGCTTTTATTCACCAATTCGCAAAGAACAAAATTCTCCGCAACCGCACCCTTAAATTCTTTAAAAATACCGCTGCTCTCCAAAAACGCTGCCGCAGGCAATTTTGACATTTTGCGAAGCAAACCAATATCTGCCATATAAAGTTTAAAAAACGAAAAATCCGCATAAGATGCCATAGGCATAAAAGGCTTCTCTATTTTAGCAACCTTATAAGCCATTCCCGCACTTAACAACCACTCCAGAGAATCCTCCAAATCCTTTGCCCTCAAACTTTTTTTGACTTGGCTAAAAATAAACTTTCCATTTTCTCTAGCGAGTTGCGCAGGAATTGAGTGCCAAATTGCAGAAAGTTTTGGAAACTCTTTTGCGGGTGCATGCTTTGCAAAATCCAATTCATAACTATCCAAAACTCCTTGCAGAACAATATCTAGTTTTTCAATATTTTTTTCCGCAATCCAGCAACTCACTGCCTCCGGCATTCCTCCGCATATATAATAATTTTTCAAATGTTCCTCTAGTTTTTGCGCAAAAACATCGGGAACAGGCGTTGCCGTTGGCAAATTTTCCAATTGCTCGCACAATAAATCCTCGCCGTTTGCAAGCAAAAATTCGTAAAAACTCATGGGATAAAGCGTGTGGAAATCAACTTTGCCAACTGGAAAAGAGAGCGGTTTTGAAAGGGCTATGCCGAGAAGCGAACCGGCAGCTGCGATGTGATATTCCGAAGCGTTTTCACAAAAGTATTTGAGGGATGTCAAGGCTTTGTTGCAAAATTGAATTTCATCAAAGATAATCAATGTTTTTTTGGGTAAAATAGTTTTTTTTCTAATAACAGACAGCTCGGTTATTATCCGTTCTGTGTTCAAATCTTTTTCAAAAATATTTTGCAGAGCCGCATTGCCTTCAAAGTTAAAGCAAATAAAATCCTCATAATAATTTTTACCAAACTCTTTTAGCAAGTAGGTTTTTCCGCATTGCCTAACTCCTTTGAGTATCAAAGGTTTTCTGGAATTGCTGTTTTTCCATTCCAAGAGCTTGTTTAAGAGAATCCGCTTCATAAGGCATAATATAGTAAATTTCTCCGCTTAAATATGATTTTTGCGGTAAATCACTGCGTTTTTGGTATGTAAAATGCGGTGATTGAGGGCGTTTTTAGGCTTTTTCCAGCTTGCTGTAGATTGGTAGGCGACATCCGCCGTCGCTAAGCCTTTCTACATTTAAATTATGCTTAAATGTACTCAATGTGAACAAAAGTTAAAAAGCGGCTCAAAATTTTGCTTTGTTTGCGGAGTAGAGCAAAAGCCCGCTCCAAAATGCATTAAATGCGGAACGGAATGTGAGCATAAGGCAAAGTTTTGTTCTGAATGCGGCAGTGTTGTTGGGGCAAATGCTTCGTTGTTTGGGGAATTTGTTGATAATAGAGATGGTGCGCGATACAGAACCGTGAAAATAGACTCAAAAATTTGGCTGGCTGAGAATTTGAATTATGGAAAGTCATACTACTCTTTTCAAGAAGCTATGACCGCTTGCCCAGAAGGATGGCATTTGCCAAGCTTTAGGGAATGGTATGAGCTTTTGAGCAATGCCGGCAAAAACAGTAATTTTCATCAGATTTTTGGTATAAGCAAAAACGGCAATTGGTGGTGTACAGAGGAAGATTGTACGGATAGAGGCTATTCGTGGCATTCGTCGAATAACGGATTTTTCTACAATAATTCCCACAAATTATGCCTTTTAGAAGTACGGTGCGTGAGGGATTGTTGTGAATGCTGATTTGAACATTCTTGCTTATGAGCGTGACGCTCCGAAATTTGATGTTTATACAACGGAAATTTGGGACAAAGAATGGAAGCGGCGTCAAGATAGGCGTTGTTTTGACAGCTTTAACGATGCGTATTTATGGGGGCTAAACTCAACTGAGTTTTTGATTATAGGCGAGAAATTCAAGCGGAAGTTTTCAGAAAAAGAACTTAAAGACTGGACAAGTGGACCGTTTAATCGCATGGATTGCGAAGAGGTGCATTGGTCTTTTGACAAATTTGGCAAGTTGAAAAGCCGATTGTACGATTATGGCGGCCTTGGGTTCGAGTATATGCCAAGTGATGCAGAAGCGGATGCTGGAACTCATTTCAAAAAAGGGGATTTGGTAAAATACAGAGATACTGTTCGTGTTATTTCTTTGGTTCCTGGCAGAAAAAAACATAATCGTTGGGAAAATTATTATGCTGCACTTGAAATCATAAAAAAAGACGACGGACGCATTTTCACTAGCCACGAACACCCCCATGAAAGCTCTCTCGTAAAATTTACCGAAGCTATCGATGAATCATCTCCGCTATGTTTTTTGCATTTGGTTTTTGCCGGAAAAACCAAATTAACAGAAAAGCAAATTAACAGTATAATTGATGGTGAGCTTAGCGATTTTCTATATAACGACACCCACCGTCGCTAAGCCTTTCTATCTTTACAGAAGACCTGCCTAATGTTGGGCGAGGAAACCGAAGAGGTGAGAGATGGAAAGCACGCAAGAAAGTCAGCACATAAGAGATTTCTCAAAACCCGAAGCCGAGGTTGAAGAGGTTTTAAAATCTGCACAAAAGCGAATTTTTGATTTAACCAACGACCAAATAAAAGAAAATATTCAACCAGCCGGCGACGTTGCAAAAATAGTTTTAGATAAGCTAGTCAACCGAAAACATGGTGACCTATCCGGGTGTCCAACAAACTTCAAAGACTTGGATAATCTTACCAACGGATTGCAAAGAACAGATTTAATAATCTTAGCAGGCAGGCCAGGCATGGGAAAAACCGCCTTTGCCCTGAACGTAGCCACAAACACCGCAATACTTGGTAAAACTGTATTATTCTTTACTCTTGAAATGAGTGCAGAGCAAATTATAACCAGAATACTAAGCTCTATGGCAGGCGTAGATCAGAAACAACTCAAGCATGGGCAAAACGTAATAAGCACAGAATCCTCAAAGAAGTTGATGGCAATGGGCCAAGCGCTGGAAGCCATGTCGCTTTTCATAGACGATTCCAGCGAGGCATGTGCCTTTGATTTGCTGTCGAAATGCAGAATCTTCAAAAGAAAGCACAATAATTTAGATTTGGTAGTGGTGGACTATTTGCAACTAATGCTTAAAGACGGAAGAGCGGAAAACGAGGCTGTTGGTATTGCAGAAAATTATCGAATGTTAAAAGTTTTGGCAAAGGAGCTCGATGTTCCTGTTCTTGTTCTTTCACAATTAAACCGAGAATCCGATAAACGCCCCGGAGGCGGCAACAAGCCACAACTTTCCGATTTACGCGGTTCGGGCTCCATAGAGCAAGATGCCGATATGGTTTGGTTTATACACCGCCCGGCATATTATAATAAGCAAAAGGAAGGAGACGATGGTTTTGAAATATCCGAAGAAGATAAACTCAAAGCCTCTTTAATAATCGCAAAATACAGAAATGGCCCAGCAACAAGTATTGATTTAGAATTTCACGGAGAAATTTCTACATTTGAGGATCGCTGCTTTACGCCAATCAGTCATCCGGATGACATTGGTTTTAGCGACAACTATTAGCGACACTCACCGTCGCTAAGCCTTTCTATCTTTACAGAAGACTCGCCCAATGTTGGGCAAGTAAACCGGAGAGGTGAGAGATGGAAAATACGCAAGAAAATCAGCAGAACGCAAACGATGCGTTAATTGAATCGGATGAAATAGTGAAGCGTATGGCAGATAGTTTAATGCCTAGCATGCTAATGGAAGTTGATATAGACCTACGTCAAGGAAAGATCACAGAAGAAGAGGCAAAAGAAAGGCGTGCAGATATACAAAAAAATGTGTTGAAATTTGTGTTTAAGACAGCTGATAAAACAAAGGAAACAACGAAACGCAAAAGTGAAAATCCTACTTTTGCTATTAAGCATATAAACGAAGGATTGCGTATAGTCAAAGAAAATATAGATGATGTAGTGAAAATAATTCGCTTTGAAGATAATCCTGATTTGAAACTTCAAGCCAAATATAATATGTCTAAAGCACAAGTAGAGTATATTTTAAAGCGAGAAATTAATGAAATAGAGCATATAAATCTAGATTGTACATATAATGTATTAATGAAAAATGCTGAAGTAGCGGCTCGCTTTACAATTGATTCAGTGTCAGCCAAACTAATGGATATTAACACAGATTTAAACAAAGGAAATATCACTGAGGAAGAAGCAAGAGAAAGGCGCAGCAATGTAACGAGAGATGTGGAATTGGCCGGCATTATATTGTCAGTACCGCACAAAACATCCTATACAGCAGGACAAAAATTTCGTTCTGATACGGTAAATGAAGCAGTGAATTTGGCTGCATTTGCATTAAAATCTTTTTTAAATAACCCCTTGTTTAACACTCCTTTGTTTAATGAGCTTTTTGATTTGCAAAACAACCCTGAAGAAGCGCTGGGATTTATCGATAAAATAACAAACTTAGCTAAGTTTGTATTAACTGCTTCATTTTTTTCGGAAGAAGAAAAATGATTGAGAAGAGGTGAGGATGGCTGAAAGTTTAAAGACCATAAAGCTGTACACGAAAGCGGTAGAAAAAAA
>JAITUM010000218.1 GCA_031286305.1 Candidatus Fibrimonadaceae bacterium
TTAACGGTAGTAGTTGCTTACTAATTGCATTCGCCAGCCCAACCGAGCTGCATAAGAGCAAAATCAGCTGATCTAGGAGATGTTGTATTGTTTTTAAGAACAATTCTAATGCCTGTTGCGTGAGCTGTTGCGTGCGCTAAAGTAACACTCAGAGGAGACCAACTGCTGGCAAGGCTATTCCATGGGAGATTTGCAACCCTTTTGCTTGCAGAAGCAGGTAACACTGCAATCCAGGTATTGTAATCTGTCACTGCATTTGATTCTATTTCTAATAGAACTTCAGCTGTGCTTGTGTAAGATACGCAAAAGCCGCCTTTAGAAGTTATGCTCTCTGCTGCTTCTCCGCCAACTTTGAAGTGAAAGCCAACGCCTGCACCGTTAGTATTCATGTGTCCGTCAGGATTTAAGTCTGCTGCGTCTGCTGCAAACTTAATTTTAAAAGCATTGGATATAAGCGACTCTCCATCAGGAGCTAACTGAAAGCTTGCTGTTCCGTCGGTATAAGCGCCGTTTATTTCAACTTCTACTTGCGCTTTGTCTTCAGCAGGGAACGTATAACCAAACCACCAGCCGGCATCAACGCAAGTACTGCTCCAGTAATTATCGCCTTCTCGTTGCTTGCAAGCTAGCACTGCTGGAGCCTGCACTTGCAAACCAGCGAATTTTTCAGTATCCGGCCCCCATAGAGAGCCTCCCATGCCGACATTGTTTCTTGTTACCACTGGTAATATAGAAAAAGCGATTTACTCAATGTTTACCCGCGCTTCGCGCGGTTCACCAGCGAAATGCCAAAGGCGAGTACTCCCCACTCCCAAGCGGAGAAGTCAGAGTTAATCATCACTTACTATATTTTTACAGAATGCACATATTCCCTCACATCAACATAGGAACCCTTGCAAGCAAGCTCTTGGAAGATATTTTATCAAAAAGTAACTTCGAGGCAAATTCCACAAAGGGCGGTTTTTTAACGGGTGGAAGCGTAATAGTTTGCGAATCAAAAGGCTTGCAGGAGTATTTGCAAAAGGAATGCGCAGATAAATATGGAATTTGGACAGCCCTGCCTTTTAAGCCACTCGCAGGGCTTTTAATGCAATGTGCTTATAACCTTTCGCCAAAAAACCAAAAAAAAGACGAACAGGAAAATGTTTTTAATGCAAATAACTTGGTTTGGGCAATTTACAGGTTTTTGAAAGGCTCCGAAAAAACCTTTTCCTTTGCAAGCGAAATAGCAACTTTGTTTGCTGCGTATCAAATTTATAGACCGGAATTAATTGAAATATGGAATAAAGGCGAAATTTATGAAATTAAAGGAGCAGATAGCAATTTTAAAAATAATGAAAAATGGCAAAGAGAACTTTGGCTTAAATTAAAAAAAGAATATAATGAACCGGACATTTCAGAACTTTACAAGTTAATAGAACATGAATTGAGCGGAAAAAATTTTCTACCAAAGCAAATTTTCGTCTTCGCCCCCCTATCAATAGCCCCAATCCACTTAAAAACCCTAAGCCTTTTATCACAAGTCTGCAAAATCAACCTATACCTGCTACAAATCAGCACCGAATACATAGGCACTCATTTAAGCGATAAAAAAATAGCAAACCTGCGAAAAGAATCCTGGCAAAAAAATAAAATCCTAAACGAAAACGAACTATACTGGGATTTAGGCAATAGGCTAATAGCCAACCTAGGCCGCAACGCTCAGGTGTTGTATGAGCAGATTTTAGAAATAGGGATTGGGGATTGGGGATTAGGGATTGGAGAAAATGATCTGCAAATTCAAACGTTATTGCAAATAATCCAAAACAATATAATCAACGATAGCTCTCAATTGAAAATTCTCAATTCTCAATTCTCAATTCTCAATTCACTAACCTTCAACAACTGCTTTTCGCCTTTGCGAGAAACTGAAGTTTTATGTGATTATATTTTAGATTTATTTGTGAACAATAAAGAATTAACGCCGGCGGATATTGCTGTTGTTTCTCCGAATATTGAAAACTATGCTAGTGCTATAGAAAGCGTTTTTGAGCGTAATAAAATTCCTTATAAAATTGCAGATCGTGATGTGAAAAAAAGCAGCAAAACGGCGCAGCTTTTGAATTTGCTTTTTGCACAAATCGGCAGCAGGCACGAAGCACCGGATATTGTTGCCCTGTTTGAATACTCAATGTATGTGCAAAGCAAGGAATTGGAAGCAAGCGATAGAGAGCTTTTGGAAAAATGGGTTAGAGAAAATGCAATTAGGCATGGTTTGAAGAGCGATAGACCTTTGCCGAACTATTCTTTTGAAAGTGGATTTGAGCAATTAGCCGCAGGCTTTTTTATGGTTTCAGAAAATGAGTTTTCTGAAAAAGGCGATTATTGCTATCCGGATATAGAAGGCAACCCAGCTAAAATTTTGGGCGATTTTATTTTCTTTGTAAATGCTTTGCGAGAATTTGAAGAGGCAAGCAAAAAAGAAAAAAGCATTGAGGATTGGGATTATTTTTTCAAAGAAAAATTCCAAATATTTTTTGGTACCGACGAAGTAAATTTCCACGAAGACAAAGACAACCCTTATCAAAAAATAATCAATGTTTGGGACTCGCTAAAAAAAGAAATGCTTATAGGTTTTGGCGGCAATTCAAATACGCTCATAAACTTTTCCCTTTTGAAAAGCGCCTTGCCAAGAAAATTAGAATCAAATGCAAAATCTTCTTATTCCTTAAGCGGCATGCTTTCTTTCTCAAACCTGGAAACCACCAGAGCCTTGCCGCACAAAGTAATCTGCTGTATTGGAATGAATAGCAAAGAATTTCCGCGGCAAAATAAAAACAAGGAAATTAGCATTATCGATGCAAAATATGAACAAGGCGACAAAGACACAGCAAACGAAGACCGCCATATTTTTTTAGAAACTATTCTCAGCGCAAAAGAAGCCCTTTACATAAGCTGGGTAGGTCAAGACGAAAAAAACGCCGAAGAACTAGAACCATCCAGCGTAGTGACAATGCTTCTAAAAAACCTGAAAGAACAATACGGCATAGATACAAAAAGCCTAGTTACAAAACACCCCCTACAACCCTTCTCAAAAAAATACTACAACGGAACCCTAAGCACCTACGACAATCGCTGGATTGCAAACAAAGAATCATGTAAATCCTTTAATCAAGTGAATCAAGGTTCAGACAATATTTGGCAGTGGGAAGTTTCCGTGGAAATAGAAGAGAAAAAGGATATTGACAGTTTATATAGAATTTTATCTGATGCTCCTAAGTATTTTTTGAGGACTGTTTGTAATATAGAGTTACCGGAAGATGCGAGTTTGTTGGAGGACACGGAACCTTTTATTGTGGAGAGAGGTTTAGGTGAATGGGAATTGGCAGATTTGATTTTGAAAAACAGAAATATTGAAATAGCAAAATTAAGAGGAGAATTGCCAAGTGGAAAATTTGCAGACAAGATTATAGAAAAAAAAATAGAAGAAGTTTATGAGATGAAAAAAATGGAAGATGAAAATGTCAAAACTTTTATTAGACCCAGCAACGACAAAGGAAAGCACAGGTTATGGCATTGGTTAAAACATTTGGAATTGAATTTAGAAGAAGCAATGGATTCGGATATTATTTTGAAAACCGGAAAAATTAGGTTGCCAAAGTTGTCAAAAGAAAAAACGCAAAAAGAAATTGAAAAGTTGTGGAAATTAGCGGATGCGCTAAAAACAAAAATGCTACCGATTTTCCCCGATGCTGCATGGGCATTTTTAAAATCGGAAGAAAATGAGAACAAAAAAATAAGAATAGCTGAGAAAAGTATTTTTGAAAATGAATATAACTCGCAATACACAAAAATGCTACTAGGCAGTGCAAAGTCTTTTAAGGATTTGGGTGTAGAAAAAGAATTTGTAGAGTGCTCGGAGAAATTATTTGAAAATTACAATGGAGTAGAGGTAAATTTTCATAGGATAAAATAGAAAATTTGCTTTCATGCCGAAAGCCACCGAGTAGCCTCTTCCAATCTGGCAAACTTAATCACCTCAACACCTTTCACTGAGGGTATTTTCCCACTTGCAGGCACCACTATTTTTTCAAAGCCCAAGCGATGCGCTTCTTTTATTCTCAAATCAAGAGAGCTAACCGTGCGAATTTCGCCGGATAATCCGAGTTCACCTATAACTATGCTGCGGTGTGGCAAGCTTTTGTTCAAAGCGTTGCTCACTATTGCGCATGCAAGAGACAAGTCTATGCCCGGGTCGTCTAACCTAAGCCCGCCGGCAACAGAAACAAAAACATCGAAATTGCTTATTTGAAGCTTTGCAAATCTTTCCAAAAGAGCGAGTATAATTGTAAGTTTTTTTTGCTCCACTCCGGCAGAAACTCTCTGCGGCATGGCATAACTGCTTTTGCCTACCAAAGCTTGAATTTCAAAAAGCATGGCACGGCTACCCTCTATTGTGCAGCTAACTGCGCTCCCCGGTGAAAGTTCACCGTCTTGTAAAAACACCCTTGACGGATTTTGCACCGGAATAAGCCCAAGAGAACTCATTTCAAAAACGCCAATTTCATCTGTTGCGCCAAAACGATTTTTAACAGTTCTTAAAATTCTATATTGCCCCTTTTTATCACCTTCAAAATACGCAACGGTATCGACCATGTGCTCTAAAATGCGAGGCCCGGCAATTTGCCCATCTTTTGTAACATGCCCAATTAGTATGGTAATAACTCCGCTGCTTTTAGCATAAACCATAAGTTTCAAGGCGCATTCGCGCAGCTGAGAAACGCTTCCGGGTGTGCCCGGAAGTTCCTCGCTATACATGGTTTGAATGGAATCTATAACCATAACTTGCGGTTTTATTTGCTCTGCATTTTCTAAAATTTTATTGAGCGAGGTTTCGCAAAACAATAGCATATCACTGCCTGCTGCCCCTAGCCTCTCTGCCCTTAGTTTAACTTGTGCTGCACTTTCTTCTCCGCTAACATAAAGCGTTTTGCAGCCTGCGGCTGCCATTGCAGAAAGTGTTTGCAAAACAAGGGTTGATTTTCCAATGCCCGGGTCTCCGCCAAGCAAAACCAAAGAGCCCGGTGCCAGCCCTCCGCCAAGCGTTCTGTCGAATTCCGAATTTGCAGTGGATAAGCGCTTTGCGTGTTCGGTGGGCACCTGCGATAAGAACATGGGTTTGGAATCTATATTTTGTGGCATAGACATAGCACCTATGCCCCGTGCCTCACCCTTAACCTCTATCTCAACAATTGAACTCCACGCTGCACAAGACGGGCATTTACCCGCCCATTTGGAAAGCTTAACTCCGCAAACAGAGCACTCAAACTGCACCTCACTCTTCTTACTCATTTAAGTGAAAGATAGAAAAACCAAAGGGTTAATCAGCGTTTTCTATATTTCCTTCATGCTTCGCTTTTATTTTGTTTTTGCGTTGGCGTTTTTTGCCTGTGCGGGGCAGCGTGTGGGAGGTATGGGCGGCAGGGAAAGTCCGCCTTGCGATGATTGCCGCAGTGGTGTTGAGCCGAATTTTGATGTGAAAATAAACAGAGCTTATAGAGAACAGGCAAGCGAGGTGCTGGCACTGGATTCCGGGGCGGTAATAGGCGTTTTGCCTACTTTGCATGTTATTGCGAATTCTCCTGAAAAATGCAATTATTGCCACAGTTTCAGCGAAAGTGCTGTGGAATTTGATTTTGCAGCAAAGGAAGATTCCGTTTTAGCGGCGTGGTTCCCGAATAATGAGCGTGTTTTGCTTTTTCCCGGTTCGCAAGTTCCGCAAAGAGATTCCGCAGAATTTTGGAATGCTTTTGCAAGCTTGCGTGAAATTCCCCTAAATGAAAACAAAGAATTGAAGGTTTTTTTAAAGAAACTGAGTCTGCGTTACAAGGTTCGTTATTTGGCTTTTGCCTCTTTTATTGAAGTGACCATAAAAGACAGAAAAACTTTTGAGTGGGAAAGTGAATGGAGCTTGTGGGATGCTCAAAAGGGCGAGCTTTTGCTTTGGGATTACCAAAACATAACCGCAAAAAGCAAAAACTCAGCCCCTGTAGATAGAAGCTGGTCTGCTTGTTTGAGATTGTGAAACTGCCGTTTTGCTTGCTAGTGGGTCGCCGAAGTTTTCTATAGCAAGTGATGATTAACTCAATGTTTGGGTATAGGGTATGGGGTATAGGGTATAGGCAATGCAAAAAAACATTGTTTTTAAGCAGATTTAGTCGTTTATTTGTGCAGTTCCCTATACCCCACACCCCATACCC
>JAITUM010000260.1 GCA_031286305.1 Candidatus Fibrimonadaceae bacterium
GGGATTGAGTGAAACATGTGGAAGCATTGAAAGGGGTGGAGAAAATTATTACCAAAATGAAATGTTGTCAAAATAAGATGCGTTTGCCCTGCTTGGGACATGGGACAAGCGGTATGCTAAACTACGTTGGTCGGGACATGGGACATGAACTTGTGCACAATCATATCCCAGCCAATGTAGCTCTGCGTTTCGCTTGTCCCATGTCCCAAAACAACGCCGCTATACAATGTTGCAACATTGCACAACGTTGTCCAAAATCGGGGCGTTTGGTGAGCGGAGCCGAACCAGCCCCGCATTGGGGGTAGCGGAATAAGTATGCCTGCACAATTGGTAGAGCGTTTGTAGATGGGCTTTTAAGGAAAATGCAGGAAAACGCCAAAGGCGGTTGCAGCGAGGGGGACATCCCCTGAATCATTGATTACTATATTCCATTTTATGACAAGATTTTTCGTTGCTGTTTTATTTACGCTGTCATCCTTTGCTTTTGCACAAAATGAGCAGGAATTGTTGCAAGACCAAGATATACAAGAGTCTGAAGTTGAAGAATTACTCAATGTTAGCGAAATGGTTGCCCATAAAGTGGCAGAACTAACCGGAACGGCGATTAACCCTTTGCTTGTAACAGGCGCTATAGGAGCGTATAAATATTACACTACACCGGAAACAAAAAGAAGCCAATTGCCTTGGCATTACAGTCCATGGTTTTGGGGAATATGCCTCGCTTTAGTTTCCATATCAGCTCTTATAGGTATTCTGTCGCTCTTTAATATACCGTTTATTCCGGGTCTTGTTGAGCAATGCAATAAATGGATAGGGTTATTAACAACCACACCCATTATTCTCGTTTCAGTATCGGCTCTTGCTTCGGAGCTTGCGGGCGCGGCATACGCTGCATTAACCGTTAATCAGCCATATGCGGCGGCTTCCTTTGTTCCGTGGGAATTTTTTTCGCTACCTGAAATTCTTTGGTTCATAGCCATTGTTCCCATGGCGCTTTTTGTTTTTTTTGCAATATGGCTTTTGAATTATACTTTTGATGTGCTTGTTTCTTTAAGCCCCTTTGGCTGGCTTGATTTGTGCCTTAGGATTTTAAGAGGGATATTTTTTATTGTGTTGCTGGCTGTAGCTATTTATTGCCCGCAGTTGGTATTTGTTCTGGTTATTCCCATTGTGCTTATCTCTATATTCATGTTTGGCTGGTCTATGCGCAGGGTAGTAATGGGATTTGCGTTTATAAAAGACTTTTTGAATAGAAAGAAAGAAGTGCATATCAATGAAAAGGGAGTTATCGCTTTTGCCGGTCCGCACTTGGGTATTCCGAAAAAAATTTACGGCAGATTAACGGAAGAAAATGGGAATTTAATATTTTCTTGGAGAAGGTTTTTTATATTTCGAAGAAAGGAAGTTATAATAAACCCGAGGCTCGTTTTGATAAAGGGATTTTTCTACTCCAAGCTCTACAATGGGAGCATTTTGCTTTTTTCATTGCCGCCCAGGTATCAAAAAATCGAAGCTCAATTGCAGTCGTTCTTAGACATTGAGTTGATAGATGACGGCAAATTGAAAAAAGGACTAAAAGGCATTGTGGAATGGATTAGAAATTTGTTTAGAAGAAGGTAATTTCAGGAGGGTTATTACATGGCGCTATCTCGAAGAAAATTCATTAAAAGCGGTCTTGTAGCTGCCGGAACTGCAGCGGCGGCACTAGGCGGTTTGGGTTTTGCGCGCAACCTGTTCGCAAAGGAGCTTCCCAACGAAGAAAAGAACAAAAGCGGAAATGCGCAGGTGCTAAGATACCTTGATTTGGAGCGTAGCGGCGAGCTTGAACGGCGTGAGCAGGCACTTTGGGCCTTGTTTGAGCGTTGCCGCCTTTGTCCGCGTTTGTGCGGTGCCAACCGTGCAAAAGGAAAGGCGGGAATTTGTTCCGTTGCCGAAAATTTCAAGGTTGCATCTTACGGCCCCCATTTTGGCGAAGAAAAACCGCTTCGCGGCAGAAGCGGCTCAGGGACAATCTTTTTCTCCAATTGCAACCTGCTCTGTGTTTTCTGCTTGAACTGGCAAATCAACCACCGTGGCGATGGGGAGCAAACCAGCCATGCCGAACTTGCAGACATGATGCTTGAACTTCAACGCAAAGGCTGCCACAACATCAACCTTGTAACGCCCACGCACTTGGTGCCTCATATTGTCAAAGCGCTTAGGCTTGCCATTGCCAAAGGGTTGCACATACCATTGCTCTACAATAGCAGCGGCTACGAATCGCTTGAGGTGCTTAAACTGCTCGACGGTATTGTTGATGTTTATCTGCCGGATTTTAAGTACCAGAATTCTGAGCTGGCCGCTCGCTTTTCGGAGGGTGCATCCGATTATGTACGCCACACCGCTGCGGCTATCAAGGAGATGCATCGCCAAGTTGGAGTGCTCAAGCAAACCGACGGCATTGCGCACCGTGGCCTGCTGATTCGGCACTTGGTTTTACCGGAAAATTTGGCCGGCACCGATGCTTTTGTTCGCTGGGTCGTTTCCGAACTGGGCTCCGAAACCCATGTCAACATAATGGGTCAGTACTCACCATTATTCCGTGCGCGCGAATATCCGCCACTGGACCGGCGAGTGACACAGCAAGAGTTTGAGCAGGCACTGCGCTGGGCGCGCGAGGCCGGGTTAAGGAATTTTCACTAATCAAATCCGTTCAGCACATAAGTTGGGCTAACGCCTAGAGAATAAATATCGTCTCTTAATTCGTTTTCTTTTACATTTCTGCCGAGCACCAAGGCAGAATCTATGCCGGCAATATTTGCTCCGGCAACATCTGTGCCAAGGGTATCGCCTACCATAACAACGCTTTCTGTGCTGGGAAGGCTGCGAAGCACAATCTGGAAAATCAAGGGAAAAGGTTTTCCGCAGAATAAAAGTTGGCAACCGGTTTTTTCTTTAAGGGTATTCGCTATGATGCCTGTGACCGGAATTTTTTCGCCATCCGGGTCTGGGGCATAAGCATCCGGATTTAATACCAGAACTCTTGAATTTTCATTTGATAAAATGTTTATGGCTTTGTCCACCTCTGCTTGCGTGGGATGCACTCCGCTCAGTATAACTATTGGCTCGGATGGATTTTCCACAGCCTTTATTTTTGCTTCTTCCAAAAACATCAACCCGTCTTTGCTGCCCACATAAAAAGCTTCTTTTAATCCAACCGTTTCATTCAGCACAGCAAGCAAACTGCCGGAAGATATAATTTCATGGGCTTCAAGGTCTATACCCATCATGCGAAGGTCATCTTGTATTTGTTTTATTGAGCGTGAAGCAGAATTTGTCACCAATCTGATATTTTTTTTTGCCTTGCGAAGCGCAGCCAAAAAATCCATAACACCCGGATAAACAAAACCATCTTTGCTGTAGAGCGTTCCCCATCCATCCAGCAAAAAAGAACCATAATGCTTTAAAAGCGTATCTTTTTCCACTTTCCATGGATCGCCCTTAGCTTTCATTAAATTCGGAGCGGCGGTTTCCAAATAGCTTTTATATATGGTGGTCTCAATTGGCTGCATAAAGACAATATAGTAAACTACTATAGAAAATTTCTAACCAGCTAACTTTAATTTTATTCTCACAAAAAAACAATGTCTGTTGGCATTTTGCAGAGTTTGTAAAATGTCTTTAAAGATTTTTCGTGTTCGGCTGTGAAGCCGTAATCTATCGCATTGTAATAGTCATAAGCCAAGTTTTGCGGCAAACCGTGAGGGTAATATTTTTCCCATTTTTGCAAACATTCCCATCTATTTTCCTTAAATTCCCTTAAGCTGATTTCCGTCTCATTCAAATAATTTTCAAGCAGAGAGCCTCTACCCGAGGCTTCTTTTCTTATTATCCACAACCCAAAGACAAAGGGTAAATTTTGCCATTCCTGCCAAACAGACGCCAAATCATATTGAAATTCCCACTGATTTGCAGCCTCTCTCAAGGCATTATCTCCTATCAAGAGCTTGGCATCGCAGGTCTTAAACTCCGTTTCCCAAATCGGCTCAACCTTGAACCTCAAGCTCGAAAGCAACTTTAGCAAAGCGACCGAAGTATCACTTTGCTCGGTCAAATATACCGTTTTTCCACCTAAATTCTCCCATTTATACTTTGAAAAAAGCTTTACAGAGCGAATTTCAAGCGTGCTTGATGTGCAGAATCTATTGCAAATAACATAATTTTCTCGATTTTTGGCGTATTCTATAGAAGAAGACGGGGAAAGCATGACTTGGCCATCCCTTAGCCTTTTGTTCTGTTCGCTCGGGGTTCCATCCAAAAAATGGACTTTTGGCAGCGGATTGTCCAAAAATCTGTGAAAAAAAGGGGCACAAACCAAAAAAGGTATGCGTCCGACGTTTAAAAAATGTTCCATTAAGAGTAAAATTAAATTTTTCATTTCTAATCATTATTTTCTAGATTAATGGGACAATGATTAATAAAACTGTAACCGCGTTTCGTTTTGAATGGTATTGACCATGCCTAAGTTTCTCGTTAAAAAAACTGCTCCGGCCGAAGATGGAAGGTCCCTTGTGTTCAAGGGAAAGGTCGTGGAAGGTCCCATAAACAGGGGAATGGAACTTCTAATATCCGTAGCCGGGCAAACCGTTATCCCCGTGAAAATAGCAGACATTGTGCACTTCGAAAAGTCTAAAGACGATTCCAAGAAAGTTGGTTTGGTCGCAGACTTTGAAGATGAGCCGGATGATATGGCTATGATAATGGCTCTTCGCATCACAGATGAAGAAATTGAATGCAGACCTACTAGCTGATTCGTTTTAAGAAGTCATCGTAGCTGTCGCATTCCCTTATGTCTTTGAGCATGTTGCCGAATATGCTCTCATCTATGGGTTTTGGAGCAGCAGTTGCCACAGCTTGCCTTGTGAAAGCTGCACCTCGTAGCCTCTCATGTTCGCTGATTTTTCTTTCCATTGCTCGCTGAAAATTTTCAAAGGTTTTCTTATCCATTTTAACAGCGGTGGTCTCGTTTGCTTGGTAAGATGCCGGAGTGCGGCAGTTTGGGCATGTAAACACAAAGCCCAGCAATTCGCCATTCTTTGGCTCGGCGGCATCATTGCCTATACCAAATGTTAATTGCATACTGCAATGCGGACAAGTTAAATGTAAATCAGGCATACGTTGGAATATAGTAAACGCTGATTAACCCGCTTGGGTATGGGGTATAGGGTATAGGGTGTGGGGAACTGCACAAATAAACGACTAAATCTGCTTAAAAACAATGTTTTTTGCACTGCCTATACTCTATACCCAAACATTGAGCTAATCATTAATTAGTCGCTCCTTAACAACTTAACTTAAGCGACATTAGGCAGTAAATTTTGTGGAAAAAAT
>JAITUM010000011.1 GCA_031286305.1 Candidatus Fibrimonadaceae bacterium
CCTCTTACTTTGGTTTATGCCCCCAAATGGAAACGATTTTTGAATTCACATATTCTCTGCTATTTATCGCTCGCACAAAAAAACTTGATTGTTTGTTTTCAGCGAAGCAGTTGGAATAAGCAGAATAATTACTCCAGGTAAATGAAGTGTCCGGAGTAAAAAATAAAGACCAAACTTGGGTGTAATTTATTTCGCCGGAGCATTTGGCGTAGATATTATAGCCATCTGCATTCTCTACCCTATTCCAGCGAAAAACCAACCCTTGCTGCTGTGAAGATAAAATGCTTAAATCAAGAGAATCTCTTTTAGCATTCAGCGCAGTTCCAGTTCCAGCGTTTTCAAGCCAAAAAGCCGGAGCTTTCAAGGCCTTGCCAATGACCTCGATTGTAGCTAAAGTGCCCGGATAAATAATAGTTCCGTCTGTGGCATACAAGCTAGCCGTACTAACAACACTAATTGAACTCCCTGCTTTCCAAAGACCATCTACAGGAGATATTTCTAAAGTTCTATCGTCATTCCATTCTATTTCAACTGCATGGCTAGTGCCTATTGCAGAAAAAGCCATAATGCTTGTGCGAGACTTATTTATCCCTTTTGAAAACACAAGTGCTATTTTCTCGTTTTCAAAAATTGTGCCTGGAGCGCTCAGCAAACGAAAATCTTCTAGTGAAACAGCATTCTCATAAGTGCCGAGCGGAGCTTTGATAATATCCCCGGAAAACCCTAAAAGACCATCATTTTGCAAAAAGAATTGCTCATAATTGATATTGCCTATTTTGGATTCTAGTGCAATTAAATCATAATTGGCAAGCTCCGGCAAGCTATCGAAAAAATATAAACCATTCAAGCCAGTCGAAGTTTCTCTATATGGATTTACCAACTCGCATTCATTTGATACGCTCAAATTCAAACGAACTTTTGCTTCGCCAGAACCTACAGGCTGATTGTTCACAGAGCCTGTCGATAAGTCCGCATAAGCAATATTTCCTTGCAATTTTGCCCCCAGTTTTGGCAAACGGGCTTCAAGGACAATGTGGCCTGCAATGCCATCTAAATAGAGGTCTGTTTTGCAAAGCATGGAAGCATAGCCTGGAGCTTCTACAAGAAATGTATAACCGTTTCCGGCTGGCAGATTTTCATATGCAACGCCGCCTGTTGAATCTGCTTTTTTTGGAGCGCTGTCTATGCCGAGCAGGCGAGCGCTGGCATTTTCCACTGATAAGCCGGTTGCTGCATTGACTATTATTACCGATATGCTTCCTTTTGTGCCATCCTCTAATGCAACTATGTTGCTGCCGCAGGAGCAAAGGGAAAATATAAATAAAAGAAATAACAAACGAATGGGCAGCATAGAAACAATATAGTAAATACTGCTGATTTACTCGGTAGTGGCTAGCATTTTGCAAAAAAAAACAGCTAAATTTGCTAAAAAAACATGATTTAAGTATTTTAACTAGTCACTAACCACTAGTCACTAGCCACTACATTGAGTTAATCAGTGATTACTATAGATTTTATATTTTATCTAAAGGTGGTTTTCATGCGTATTTTTTCTGCTTTGCTGTATTTTTTCCTTTCGGTATGTGCTGCTGGGGCGATGGAAATATCTTTTGAAAATACGGATTTAATATTAAAGAGAAACATTCGCACTAATCGCGGTGAGGCAACGTGTTTGGGCAGCATGCATATGGTAGATAATGTACCAATGGGCATACCTACTGATGTAATTCTTTATTCTGACTTTAGCATTAAGCTTACATTGATTCCGGGTTCTGATGAATACAATTTAGATGTAAGCGTTTCCCCTTACCAGGGACTGTGTTCCGGTCCTTCTTGTACCAGCTATACTCCTTATCTTAGCAATGTTAAGTTGGGCGGTGAAAACAGCACTATGTTTTCATCAAGGAATGGAGTAGATATGTTCAGCAGTTGCCAGAGCGAATACTCTTTGGCAGGTGCAGAGTCTTTTTCCGGCAAATTAGAGTATCATATGCCTAACAATGTTATAAAAGCTTCCGAAGCATTTGTTTATTTTACTGTTGTTTCTACGCCAAGGTCTCATTTTGCTACTATAAACAATGAATGTTTGCCACTTGTCCAAAATTATGGTAATATACCTTTCGGGGCTATTCTCAATTTTGTTGGTAATGAGTATGAGTATATATATGTAGCAGATTTCAGGATAACTTTTAGGCAAATTAGAAATTATAATCGAGATGACGATCCAAACAGTGGTTGTCTTTATTGGGGAGCAGTTGGAACTAATTCAAGCATTGATGTTAGGCTTGGCTTCAGCTACAAGAGGTGCTATAACAATGCTGAGGAGGCTTTGGCCGCTTTTACAAAGCAGAGTGAAGAATGTTCTGCAAAGGGCAATAGGTCGAATTTTGCTTTGAGTGATAACTGCGTTGTGGGCGAATGCGTTAAGCGCTATCTAGACGATAACGAGGATGGAGAAGCAGATCCCGACGATGGCAATGAAGATGACGGCTCTGGCTCTGGCGGTGGTGACGGCAGTGGCAGTGGCAATGGCGACAGCGGTCAATGTGTTGCTTCTGGGAGCCTCCTCTCTAAGCTTGTAAACTACTATGACGATTGGGTATATATTGGCAAGGAGGTTTATGGCAGCCAAAAGGCAAGACGTCCTGCTCCTAAGTTTACGGGTAAGTTTTTTGATGTTCTTGGCAGGGTTTACGATAGGATTACGGTTCGCAAAGCGTATTACACAAGAGAGCCTCTGCCTGTGGGTCAGGAGTATGAGTTTGCGAAAGAGTTTGAGGTGTGGGCTAGGATTATCAAGGATAGGGAGGGGAGGGATATACATGTGTTTAGGAAGGAGGATGAGCTGCGTAAGTTTAGGAGAGATTCGAGCTTTTATTGGGATGGAAGTTGGGAGGTGATGGAGATTGATTCTTTGGCTAGGAGCGTTAGGTCAAGGACTTCGCTTGGGATGAAGATAGAGCGCTTGCATGATCAGCAATGGCGTTTGACGAATAAGACGATGGTTGGCAAAGATAATGACACGCTTGTGTCGGAGCAGTATGTTTGGGAAAATGGCAGGCTTGTAAAGATGATAGAGAATGGATTGGAGCGGGTTTATATTTATGGTAAAACATTGCAAGACCCTGTTAGGGTGGTTCCTTCCGATGATGGGTTTTATTTTCATCCGGGTTATGATAACAGCGTGGGGATGGTGCCTGATGAAAGCGATCCGATGTATAGGTTTTTTGCGCTTGATCCTTATGGGAGGGTATATGGCGGTTATAAGAAGGAAAAGCAAAAGTCTTATTCCAATTTTGTTTTATCGGAATCGCTTCAAAGAAGATTTCCTAATGTTGTTTCAGAGTGCGGCATAAAGGAAAATGAAGACTTGTATTTTCCCGGAGCAATCTGTATAAGAGAGGAAAGAAGGGATATTCCTGCCGGGCATGAGAAGCATGCATATTATCCTGGCAGTAATAAAAATGCAATTTATGGCATTTCAACTTTTGATTTAAATATAGCTTTTGAATGTAAATGCAATTCTAATGATGGTCTTTTTTACGTATCATATAATGATAATTTGATAGTCAATAAGAGTATCGGAGTATATTTTTCTGTTTGGAAATATGATCTAATTCGCAAGAAAGACTGGAAAGAAAATTGTTGGAGTAAGAGTGATATGCAAAGAACTTATGAACATGAGGCTCAGCATGTTCACAATGCCAGAATAACCGCTAGAAACAGGTTCAATATACATGTGTGGGATAAATACAAAACAGAAACAGAATGTATTGAGAGGAGCCAGGCAAAAATGTTTGTGGCATATATACATTGGTTGGATTGGGCAGAAAAAGAGAAAAAACATGAAAATTTACATCCTAAAAGCCCAGAGCGTAGCTGGGGTAGGAGTGAAGTTCCATGTCCAAATTAATTAAAATTATCATATTGACTTTCAACTTAACGTTTGGCATAAACGCTTTTGCAAATACTTGCGATTTCAAACTTTCTAATGTTTATTATTTAAAAACTTTTAAATACGCACTGGAATACTTAGAGTATTATAATCCATACGCAAGCCTCGCAGTTAATAGCCCAGATACTATAATAGGCAACTGGCAAGAAGATGGACACAAGACCTTTACAATACAAACTTTGCTAGAAGAAGAGTGTTTGGAAGTAAAAAAGAAGGAATTTGATAGCGCAGATAATTTGACATATTCTTACAGTTATGTATTGAAAAATTACCAGTTAATGCAAGTAATTTTCAATGGTGTTGTTATGAATATTGTTCATGGCGAAACACCTTGTGATTTTACGGTAGTTAAATCTTTGAATGAAAGTATCGTTTTTAATTTTAATGACACGGAAAACTTCTCTGAATATCGAAAACTTGAAAGAAATTTCCCTAATCGTACGCTTTATAGAATTATACATTATCAAATAGGTGAATGCATTGAATACAAAGAGTATCTAGAGAAACAGAAATATTTAGAGGAAATGAAATGGCTTTTAGAATAAAAAAGTTTTTTGTGATTAAGGCTGCCGTATTAATTTTGAGTTTTGTTCTTATCCATAGTGTTTTTGCCGAATCATGCAGAGAATCAAAATGCAGACCATCCAGCTGCTACATAGATACGAAGATAACTTACACAGACTCTAATAGTGTCACATATATATGGGACACAAAAAAAGCAAGATATAAAGACACAATACAAGTTATCTTTAATGGAACAATGAAACATATTATCCGTGGTAGAAGTTATTGCTATTTTATGATAGTGGAATCTTCAAGTAAAAAATATTCTTATTATTTTGAAACGGAAAAATTGCTTAACCCAGAATATGTAAAAAATCTTCCTAGAGGACACTATGAAATATTGCTATTTATGCGTGATGATTGTGCATGGGAAGAAAAGTCCAGAAAACGTCATTTAGAAGAATCAGAGCAAGGAATAAAGCAAGTATTTAAAGAAATGGCAGAAATTTCAGAGAAAAGGAAGTTTTTAGATTCCATAAACGCTAAAGAATGGATGAAGCCAATGCATGGAGAACCATTAGACTCTAATGCGGCAAAAATATTAGATTATTTAGATAGACTACCTGAGTTGTAATAATATGAAAAAGCGCAAAAAATCCAAAATTATCAGATAATCATTATGTGGTGCGTTATCAAGAAAGTAAAACCTCTCCTGTTGACCTGTGAAGTTAAAATAATATTAACCTTCAGCTTAATATTTGGCATAAGCATTTTCGCAGATGTTTGCGATTTTGAATATTCAGGAGATCATTATGCAAGAAAACTAGAATATCCTCTATATCATATTGATTTATATGATCCATTTCATCTTGCAATAAATGAATCGGATACCATGACATCTAATAAGCCTAATGGCGAAAAATTTCTTACTATATATACTATACTTGGAGATAGATGTTTAGAAATAAGTATGATAGCACTTGATAGCATAGGTAATTTAATAACTTCTCTCGGTCATATAATGAAAGATCATCATATACTGCAAATAACATTTGACAATGCTGTGTGGGATATTATTCATAGTAATACGCCTTGCAATTTTACGGTGGTTGAACCTTCAGGTGAAAAAATTACTTTTCATCTTGACGACGTGGAAAATATTTTTGAATATGAAAAACTTAAAAAATTTCCCCATGCAGTTGAAATAGTTATAAAAAGTCAATTATTAGAATGTGAAAAATACAAGAAATATAAAGAATATTTAAAGGATATAGAGTGGATGGTTCAATTTATTAGATGTTTGGATAAAGAGGAATCTTGTGATTAAATACACAAGAAGCTCAAAAAAAGAACTAAAAAATGAATAAGCATTCTCCAAAGTCAAGGCTACCGACTCGTTCTAAGGGTCGCGAGTGTGAGTTTGCAGGCACTCCGTTCCCGCCCGGGAATGCTTTTTCTCTTCTGCTGACCCGTGAGGGCAGCCCAAATTAGATGAGCAAACAAGAGCCTGATACACCAAAAAGAACTATCTCCCTCATCAATTCATCGTAGCTTTCTGCTACTTGTCTGTGGCGCCAAGCGTGGCGACATTGTTGTAGGAAATAGCCGAAAGGAAAAATTAAGATGCGTTTGCCCTGGTCCCATACCCAAGCGAGTAAATCAGCATTTACTATTTTACTATATTACCTCCCATGCCTCGCATTGTTCAACATCCTGAAAGAACGCTTTGGGTGCAGGCTTATGTACCTGAAGCTATACGCGGTTTATATACAACCCTTAGGCATTTTTTGCGTGGACTTCTCAAGTACGAAACTCTACCCACCATTCCATACCCGGATATTAAACCGCCAATTCCCGAAGACTATCGTAGCAGGCATCGTTTGTTAAAACGGGATGATGGCACTCCTCGTTGCGTGGCTTGCGGAATGTGCGCTGCAGCATGCCCGGCACGTTGCATTAAGGTAGAAGCCGGCGAACATGACGGACAAGTAGAAAAAAGAGCAATTTGCTTTGAAATTGATCATTTGACATGCGTATTTTGCGGGCTTTGCGTAGAGGCTTGCCCTGCTGATGCCATAAGGATGGATACCGGAATGAACTCTTTTGTCCACGACAATCGCCAAAAATTCCTGACAAATATGGAAGATTTGCTGAGATTTTAACGCAAAGGTTCGCCGAAAAGCTTGCCCACATCCTCTAAAAAGTCATCCAAGCTATCTTTAAAATCGTGCCTGGCCTCGTTTGTGACTTTTGCGCCTTGCGGAATCAATTTTAAAAAATCCGCTAAAGGAAAACTGCCTTTGCCATAACGCAAATGTTCGTCTTTTTCGTTTGTAAAAATGCCATCAGTTAAATGATACATCTGAGGTTTTAATGCTAAAAACTCTTCGATAAGTTCCATTGGTTCTTTTTTCAACGAATTCGCAGTGCACACAGCATGGCCAAAATCAAAACAAAAACCAATGCCGAGTTTTTCCATTAAAAATTTAATTTCTTCCGGTTTTGAACCTAAGCAATGGCTATAATCCAAAGCTATAAATGGTTTGTTCTCTATTAAAAAACGGCTATCTACAAATGGTGAATACTGGCGAACGGTTTCGTTTATGTTTCCGAGAGCACCGGGGTGAAAAATCATATATTCGGCATTTAACGCATTTGCAAACTCAATAGTTTCTTTTATCTTTTCTTTATTTTCAATTTCCTTTTCCCTTATAGACGGATTCATTCCATGTCCAAGGTGCGGAGCGTGAATGATAAAAGGTATTTTGAATTGTTTCCAAAAATCTATTGTATTTTTATACGAATTCGGAACAGCTAAGATTTCAATATATTGAAAAACTTTTTTCTCCCATAAATCGTATATGGCGTTTTTGTAAGATGAGTCGGGGCTACCGAGTTTTAGACCAACTTGCACACCTACTCCACCACGCCGTGCACAATCAATTGAACACTCTCAACACCTTGGTAAATATTGGAACGCACTTCAAAAACTAAATTCACATTGTTTTTTTGAAGCGAATCTGCTAGGTACATCTTGTTAAATGCAATGGCCGGAATAGAAACCCTGCTCTGAACAGCATAAAAGCGTATGTGACCGCCATTCAAAACTTTAAACCCTTTAACCGAAACCTGCCTGGCCAAAAATACCGGATAAGAATTCTCATTGCCAAAAGGCTCCAGCTTCCTTAGCTCACTCAAAAATTTCAGACTGAGTTCAGAAAGAGAAACCTCTAAATCGTATTGAGTATTCTCTTTTGTCACGGGAACAAAATCTTGAACATCGGCCTGCTCTTCTATGCGGGTTCTAAGCTCGCTTATTTTCTCGGCAGCCATATTAAAGCCGGCAGCCTTCACGTGCCCGCCCCAGCGAATAAAAATATCTCTGCATGGGTAAAGAGCGGCATGCCAATTAAAAGCACCGGAAGAGCGAGCGCTCGCTGCCGCAATGCCATCGCTTTGAACGGAAATAATTGCCGTTGGACGCTTATACTCTTGAGCAATTCGCGCCGCAACAATTCCAATAACCCCAATGTTCCACTCCAAAGAATCTATTATCAAAACTTTTGGCAAATCATTTCCATAAATTTCCTCAAGCCTTTTAATCACCTGAACATGGATATCTTGCTCCACTTTTCTGCGTTCTGTGTTGCACTCCACTAGCTTATTATACAGGCTTTCAATTTCTTCTTCGTTTTTGCACAAAAGAAACTCAAGCGAAGCGTTGGGGCTTTCCATTCTGCCGGGCGCATTCAATAACGGTGCCATGCGATAATGAATATCGTTGCTGTTCACAAATTTTTTATCCGTTGCAAACTTTTCATATAAAATCTGAACCGCAAGGCACTGGGAATTTGAAAATTTATCCATACCCTTTCTTATCAAACACATATTCTCTGCGTTCAAAGGGACTATGTCAGCTAAAGTTCCAAGCGAAACCAAGGGCAAATACTCTTCCAAATCGCTCAAGGGTTTGCCTGTTTTTTGATAAAGAGCGTATAGAAATTTATAAGCAACACCTGCTGCGCACAAAGATTTATTCGGATACTCGCAATCTTCTAAAAAAGGATCTAGAATCGCATCTGCTATGGGCAAGCCTTCACCGGAAGGTCTGTGGTGGTCCAAAACCAAGACCTCCATCCCAAATTCTTTTGCAGCCTTGATTTCCTCTCTCGCGGTAATACCTGTATCTATCAGAATCAAGCATTCTGCGCCGGCGTCCTTCATTTTTTGCAAAGTTCCGGCAGAAAGTCCGTAGCCTCCGTCAAAACGATTCGGCAGCATCCAGTTCACAGGCAGTCCCCAGTCGCCCAATGCTCCTGCCAAAACCGCTGCTCCGGAAATTCCGTCTAAATCGTAGTCGCCGTAAATCCACACTTTCTTTTTATTTTCGCGGGCATTGGAAACGAGCGCTATGGCTTTGTCCATGTTTTTCATCAAAAAGGGATCATGTTCGCAAGGAATGTCCCAATCTAGCCAACGGTCGGATTCTTCGAGCGTTTTAACGCCTCGTAAAACCAAAATTCGAGCCAAAAGAACTGAAACCTTGTGCCTTTTCGCTATTTCCAATGATAATTGTGCATTTGTCATATCTTTTGCGCCATCCTTAGCGCTATATTTTGCAAAAAACGCCCTCGCTCACAAGCGTTTTTCAAGGTATTCTCAGTTTCTGTTTTTTCCATAATAATAAAGACTCCAAACTTTAAATATAGAAATTTTCCTCCCTCTCTGCATAAATTATGTGCGTCCAATCTCAAATTGGCAGCTTGCGCTCTCCACTGTTTGCTGGATTAAGGTCGCAATAGTCATAGGTCCAACGCCGCCCGGAACAGGCGTGTATGCGGAGCATATAGAGCTTAAGCCTTCTTTTTGAATGTCGCCAACGGCACCATTGGGAGTGTTATGATAGCCGGCATCAATGGCAACCACTCCGTTTTTTAGCCACTCGGTTTTAATCAATTCGGGAATTCCGACTGCGCCAACCACAATGTCTGCTTGTTTTATTATGTGCGGCAAATTTTGCGTTTTGCTGTGGCAAATTGTGACTGTGCAATTTTTGTTCAAGAGCATGGCTGCCATGGGTTTCCCTAAAATCGCGCTACGACCAACCACAACGGCATGTTTGCCTTCCAGGGGAATTTTATAATGCTCCAAAAGTGTGATTATGCCTTTTGGTGTTGCGGAGCCATAGGCTTGCTCACCCATGCTCATTAGCCCAAACCCCAAAGAAGTTACGCCATCAACATCTTTCACTACTGAGATAGCATCAAAGCATATTCGCTCGTTTATTTGTTTGGGAACCGGGTGTTGCAATAAAATTCCGCGAATCAAAGGGGTTTCGTTCAGTTTTTTTATTTTGCTCAGGAGTTGTTCTGTGGTTGTTGAAGCGGGCAGCAGAATTGGTATGCTTTCCAAGCCCACTCTTTTGCATGCATTGCCTTTCATTCTCACATAGGTTGCGCTAGATGGGTCATCGCCAACCAAAATTGTGGCAAGGGCCGGTGTGCCGTTCAATTTTTGGGAAATTGCCTGAACCTGGCCTTTAAGTTTCAGTTCAATTTGCGTAGCCAAAGATTTGCCGTCTAAGATCATATTGGGAATATAGTAATTAATGATTAACTCAATGTTTGGGAGGGCACAACACGCATTGGGGGTAGCGTAAAACGCCGTAGGCGTTTGTAGCGAGGGGGACTACCCCCTCATGATTATTAATACCTGTTTCTTAATTCGCTTGGACAATCAACTATCTGCCAGCGAACAGTTGGATTGTTCCAGCTTGCCTCATCGGTTCCCAGAACATCTACATACCAATTGCAACCAGCTCTCAACAATGGAAGATTTGCGAAAGCGGCATTGCACATATTTCGGACACAAGTAGCATTTGCTGCTGAATAACCCCAATTGCATGCACCTCTAAATCCGCCGTATTGCACACCCATCTGCGGGTTGGCTGGACCGACATGTTGAATCTGCCTTGTTAAAGCATTGAAATCGCCAACTCCACCGCCCGGAACCATAAGATCAAATACAGCATTTGCTCTTATGTCTCCAATATTGGTTTTCATAACAACCATAACCTCTCCATTTGGGAAATTTAATTGATAACAGGTTCCGCAAGCGTCCCGATTGGCTGCAACATAACCAAAGCTAATACGACCAGTGGTAGGAGCATTTACGCCTGAATATGGTACGGTCCAAGGAGCCTGATTCATACATGTAAATGCCGCACCACCATCGCACGAGCTGGGATCATTATCGCTAAGAGACCTGTTGGTACCGTCTATATTGCAGTTTCTGGATGGATTGCCACCTGCGTTACCATTCCATGAGCAGCTTGGTTTGCAAGCATCCCAATAATGAGTTATTGGAGAGGAATTGCTACCTGCGGGTCTTATTGTATAAGTGCTGCTACCACCACCCGTGCTTGAACTACTAGTGCCTCCTCCGGTTGAAGAGCTTGAAGAGGTTTGCGCGTTAATTGTTATTGAGCCGGCACAAGTTGCTGTTTGGTTGCTGCCGCCACAACTTGCCGCAGCTGTTATGTTGACGATGGAACCAGCACCCGTAGCAACATTGTTCATGGCAGATGGGCTCCATGTGATACTATTAGCGGCTACGTTTGTAGTGCCGCAAGTCACAGCTGGTTTGGGTGGTGTTTGCCCGACTGTTATTGTAGCCGTAGCCGTAGCACAAGTGAGCCTTGGATTTACGGTTAATGTGCCGCAAGTTGCCGTTTGACCGTTACAGTTTCCGGAAGTTGCTGTTGCTCGAATATTATTGTAAGTGCCCTGCGCTGGGTTAGTCCAGTAAGTAGGTGCTCCTGCAAAGTTAAAGCCGCTAGTTATTGCAGTGCCACCACATTGTACGGCTGGTGGAGTGACATTAGTGCCGGCTATCACTGTTGCCGGAGTGGGATTGCCGCAAGTGAGCCTTGGGCTAACTACAATTGTACCGCAACTTGCCGTTGTGTTGCTACCACCGCAACTTGCATTTGCAGTGACATTGAAAGAGCCTGCTACAGGGTTGGTCCAAGCTGGATCGCCAGTAAAGGTAGCTGTTACGGCACTATTGTTGCAACGAACAGTTGGCTGGGTAATTGCCGTGCCTGCTATTCCTGTTGCAGCCAAGCCGGTACAGGTAAGTTGGTTGGTAGTTGGAGTGCTAACCACTATGCTACCGCAAGAAACTGTTTTGCTTCCGCCGCAATTTGCCGTTGCAGACACATTGTATGTACTTGCTGTGGGGTTATTCCAAGTTGGCGCACCGGCAAAGGTAGCGTTGGCAACATTGGTGCCGTTGCATTGAACTGTTGGGCGAGTTATTGCCGTGCCTGTTGTTCCTGTTGAAGCTAAACCCGTGCAAGTGAGAACATCAATATTGCCGGTTTCGTTGCAATCAACTTTTGAATGCCAGTAATCCTGTACAGGGTCTACTTGCCAAATCCAAGGCTGGTTGCATTGAGTTCCGCGGTCCGGATTGCATGTGTAACATTCATCGCCTTTTTTAACGCAAGAGGTTATACCACCTGGAGGAACGCCGTACATTGGTTCTACGCAGGTGCCTCCACTGCCGGCACTGCTGGAGGAAGTTGTTGTTTGCGAAGAGCTGCTGCTTGGTGTGGAGCCGGTACAGATGGGTTCACCGCCAACTGTTACGAAATTTTGCCCAGCCCAACGAGGAACGTAAATATAATAACCACCATCTCTTTTTGGTATGCTGGAAAATTTTGTTGCGCAAGCTTGGGTATCTCCCCATCCGTGCCCGCTATCGCCACCACATCTAGAAGCAGAACCGTTTGCAAAGGTAGTGCCATTTATGGAGATTCCGCCACTTTCGTTTCCGATCATCGTAATTTCTCTTGCATATATGCAAGTGGGGCGTTCTTGCCCTCTGTCTTCGTTTCCTACCTCAAGGTCTGTGTAGTTTGTTTTTACTCTGTCAAAAGCTATTCCGCCGCACCAAATTGACATATAGGCACAATTTGCACCAGGCGTTTCCATTTCCGAAGAACTGCTGGGTCCGGTAGTTCCCGAGGAAGAAGAAATGGAAATGGAAGAAGAAGAAGTGAGCTGACCGCTGGAACTGCTAATATCAACGGTTTCCGAAGAAGTGAGTTGGCCTTCAGAGCTGCTGCTTGGATCAATTATGTTATCGCTAGAACTTTCAGTACCGTCAAAGCAATCTGGACCTTCGCATGGCGGCTGTATAACGGAATTATCGTTAGAAGAACACCCCAAGAGCACTATACCTACTGAAACAAGCAGTAGAGCTGCCCAAACCAAAAAACTGCGCATTTTCGCCATATGAACTCCTATCGTCCGTGGTAACAACATAACAACAAATATAGATTATTTTTTTTACTTGAGTGTTATTTTTTGTTTTTTTTGCTAGAAAGGCATATTTTAAGCAAAAAAAAGTGATTTTAGCTTAAAATCCTATAGAAATTTACTAAATTCTCACCATGTTATTCCTACCCGGTCCCCGCGCAGTTTCAAACTCCAAACTTTCTCAATTCTCTGTAAAAGGCCTAAACGCCGAATATTTGCACATAGCAAAAACCTCCAGAGACCTAACAGTAGAAGAGCTGGAGAAGCTGAAAACCCTCCTAGACTATGGGAGTCAAATTGAGAATGGAGATACCTCAAAATCAAGTAAATCCTTTAATCAAGTGAATCAAGGTTCAGACATAATAGTCGCTCCGCGTCTCGGCACCATCAGCGTTTGGAGTTCCAGAGCTACGGATTTAGCACATATTTGCGGGTTGGATGCGGTGATTCGTTTGGAGCGAGTTGTGCTTTGGAGCTTTGAGGGAGAGCTGCCGCCGGAGAGTATGCTTTTTGATAGAATGACCGAGCAAGTTTTCCGCAACAAAGAAGAGCTTACCGCATTGTTTGAGTGCAAAGAGCCAAAGCCTTTGGCTAGAGTTCCGGTAAGTGGGCTAAAAAAAGCAAATGTAGAACTTGGATTGGCACTTTCCGATGATGAAATTGATTACTTAACAAAAAAATATACAGAGCTAAAAAAAGAACCGAGCGATGTAGAATTAATGATGTTTGCGCAAGCAAATTCCGAGCATTGCCGCCATAAAATTTTCAATGCAGAGTGGGAAATAAATGGTGAAAAACAAGATTTATCGCTTTTTGAAATGATAAAAAATACCTACAAATGCTCACCGCATGGCATTTTAAGCGCATACAAAGACAATGCCGCAGTTATGGAAGGCTATGAAGCAGAGCGTTTTTATGCTTGCCCAACAGGCAATGAATATAACTGGCACAAAGAGCCCGTTCATATTTTAATGAAAGTTGAAACGCACAACCACCCCACAGCAATCAGCTCATTCCCTGCAGCGGCCACTGGCAGTGGCGGCGAAATTCGAGACGAGGGTGCAACAGGTGTTGGCTCAAAACCAAAGGCTGGTCTTTGCGGATTTTCTGTTTCAAATTTGAAAATACCCGGTTACATTCAGCCTTGGGAGCGCGATTTTGGAAAACCCGGCCGCATAGAGAGTCCTTTGCAAATAATGCTAAGCGGCCCCTTGGGCGCAGCGGAATTTAACAACGATTTTGGCAGACCAAATCTTTGCGGATATTTTAGAACCTTTGAGCAAGAGGTGAATGGCGAGATTCGCGGCTATCATAAACCCATTATGCTTGCGGGTGGAATAGGCAATATAAAAGCAAGACATGTTCAAAAAGGCACACTAAAAGAAGGCGATTTGCTTATTGTTCTGGGTGGCCCAGCCATGCTAATCGGTTTGGGTGGCGGTGCGGCAAGTTCAATAGCAACGGTAGGCAACGATGAAGAATTAGATTTTGCAAGTGTTCAGCGAGGAAACCCCGAAATTCAACGACGTTGTCAAGAGGTAATAGACCGTTGCTGGGCATTGGAAGACAAGAACCCAATCGCCTTTATCCACGATGTAGGCGCCGGCGGTCTTTCAAACGCGCTCCCCGAGCTGGTAAAAGACGCCGGCTTTGGCGGCACCTTCCGCCTCCGCGACATCCCAAACGCCGACCCCAGCCTAAGCCCGCTAGAAATCTGGTGCAACGAGGCCCAAGAGCGCTATGTTTTGGCAATCTCAAAAGAAAACCTCCCCACCTTCCAAGCCCTCTGCGAAAGAGAACGCTGCCCCTTCGCCATAGTAGGCGAAGCAACAACAGCACAAAATTTAATCCTAAGCGACACGCATTTTGAAAACACCCCTATAGACATTCCGCTAAACGTGCTATTGGGGAACACGCCGAGGATGAGGCGTAGCGACAACTCTCTAGGGCACACCCCGCCCTTCGGGCACCCCTCTCTTACCGCTCAACCCGTTGCTCAAGAGGGGAATTCTCAATTCTCAATTCTCAATTCTCAATTCTCAATTCAACTAGAAAAAATCATCCACCGCGTTCTCTCCCACCCTGCTGTTGCAGACAAAAGTTTTCTTATCACAATAGGGGATCGCTCTGCTACGGGGATGGTTGTGCGGGAGCAGATGGTTGGGCCTTGGCAGGTGCCGGTTGCGGATTGCGCAGTTACTACTAGCACGCCAAGTTCCACAACGGGTGAGGCTTATGCTATGGGAGAGCGCACGCCGCTGGCGTTGCTTAATTCCGGAGCGGCGGCCAGGATGGCGGTTGCTGAGGCTATAACTAATATTGCGGCGGCAAAAATAAGCGATATTTCTAAGATTAAACTTTCCGCAAATTGGATGGCAAACCCCGCTACTAAAGGCGAGGGAGCGGCTTTGTATGAGGCGGTTCAGGCGGTTGGCATGGATTTTTGCCCCAAACTCGGCATTGCAATTCCCGTTGGCAAAGATTCCATGAGCATGAGCATGAACTGGATGAACGAAGGCGAAAAAAGAACCGTAACTGCCCCCGTTTCACTGATAGTAAGCGCATTCGCTCCCTGCGAAGATGTGTGCAAAAGCCTAACACCGGAACTCCAAAATGTAGAGAACACAATTCTAATTCTCGCAGACCTCGGCCAAGGCAAAAACAGAATGGGTGGCTCAATAGCAAACGAAGTATTCAACCAATTCGGCGGCGAAGCCCCAGACGCAGACCCAGACTTGCTAAAACAATTCTTCAACGCAGTTCAAACGCTAAACGAGCAGGGGAAGGTTCTTGCTTATCACGATCGGTCGGATGGTGGCATTTTTACAACGCTTGTGGAGATGGCGTTTGCGGGGAATGTTGGGGTAGAATTGAGAATTGAGAATGGAGAATTGAGAATAGGAGAGCCAGTTTCTTGGCTTTTTAATGAGGAGTTGGGGGCTGTTTTGCAAGTTCGGGAGAGTGATTTTGAAGCGGCTTGTAAGCTGTTTCCTTTCCAAAAAATCGGAACACTATCAAATGATTTTAATTTAACAATAAAAAACAATTCTCAATTCTCAATTCTCAATTCTCAATTCTTCTATAGAGAGAAGATTTCTGAGCTTCGCAAAATTTGGAGCAGAACCTCCTACGAAATCGCAAAACTTCGTGACAATCCGGAATGCGCCAAACAAGAATACGAATGGAAATACAACGAAAAAAACATCGGTATAAAAATAAAATCCCCATACCCCATACCCCATACCCCATACCCTATCGCTCCGCGTATCGCTATTCTCCGCGACCAAGGCACCAACGGTTCTGTTGAAACGGCGGCCGCATTCGACAAAGCGGGTTTTAAAGCGGTGGATGTGCATACTAGCGATATATTGAGTGGGAAAATGGATTTGAGCGAATTTTCCGGGCTAGCTGTTTGCGGTAGCTCCAGTTTTGGCAATGTTTTAGGTGCGGGCGCGGGTTGGGCAAAGAGTATTTTGTTCAATGAGAGAGCAAAAGAAGCTTTTCAAAAATTCTTTGAACGCAAAGATACCTTTACGCTTGGCACGGGCAATGGTTGCCAAATGTTGAGCAATCTTAAAAGCATTATACCCGGCGCTGCGCATTGGCCAAAATTTATGCAAAATATATCCGAGCGATTTGAAGCCCGCTTTGTTAGCGTAAAAATTGAGAATTCACCTTCGCTTTTGCTAAAAGGAATGGAAAATTTTGTGATTCCTGTTCCCGTTGCGCATGGTGAGGGCAGGGTAGAATTTGCAAATTTATCAGAGATGGAAAAAAGTTTGGTTGCTCTTCGTTATGTGGATAATAACCACGAGCCAACGGAAATGTATCCGTTAAATCCGAATGGAAGTTTGCAGGGAATAACGGGCTTAACAAGCGAAGATGGCAGGGTTCTAATTATGATGCCGCACCCTGAGCGAGCGTTCAGAATGCTCCAAAACACTTGGACAAAACCAACAGAGGGCGATGGTTACTGGATGCAACTGTTTAGGAATGCGCGGGAGTTGACAAAACGTTAAAATTTTTCTATATTTGTATGTGAATTCCTAAAAGGAGGCTATCATGGCAGTGAAAAAAGAAACGAAAACAGCGAAACCTGCTGCGAAAGTTGCAAAAGCAACAAAGACAGTTAAGGCTGCTGCTCCAAAAGCAAAGAAGGAGGCTCCCAAAGCAAAAAAGGAAGCTCCAAAAGGCAAGGTTGTCAAAGGCAAAGTTGTTGACGTTACATTCAAAGTGTTCGCTCCAAATTCCGATTCTGTTGCCGTTGCAGGCGATTTCAACGGATGGAAACCGCTCTCTCTCAAAAAAGACAAGGCGGGGTATTGGAGTGGTAAAACCAAATTGCAAACGGGTGTTTATCAATACAAACTCGTTTTTAACGGTCAATATTGGGAAACCGATATGTCAAATCCCGAGCGTATTTCAGACGGTCACGGTGGTGAAAATAGCATAAAGAGAGTCTAACTATTATTTCTTTTAGCGACAAAGAAATAGCTTTGGCGGTAGAGCAATTTAGCTCTCCGCTTTGGGTTTATGACTTTGGCGTTATAGAGAAACGGATTTTAGAATTGCGTTCATTTGATGTTATACGCTACGCTCAAAAAGCTTCTCCAAATATAAATTTATTATCTAAAATGGGGGGCCTGGGTCTTGAAGTGGACGCAGTAAGTGCTGGTGAAATAGTACGTGCGTTGAGGGCGGGTTTTAGTCCAAGCCGTATAAAATATACCGCAGATGTTTTTGACAAAGATGCGCTTGCTCTTGTTAAGGAGCACTCAATTCCCGTGAACATAGGCAGCCCGGATATGCTTTGGCAATTGCATGAGGCAGGTGTCAAAGTTCCGCTAACCATTCGCATTAATCCGGGTTTTGGGCACGGGCATTCCCAAAAAGTGAATACCGGCGGCGAACTTTCCAAGCATGGCGTTTGGCACGGTGAGCTGGATGCTTTGGTGAAAAAAGCAATGCAGCTTGGTTTTTCAGTTGATTGTCTGCATATGCATATAGGTTCGGGTTCTGATTTTGAGCACTTGTCGCAGGTTGTCTCTGCTATGGAAAGCATGGTTCCTGTTGCTTGCAAGAGTTTAAAAACCATAAGCGTTGGCGGAGGTTTGCCCGTTTCATATAAAAGAGGCGAGCAAAACAATATGGACTTGGAAAAATATTACAATATGTGGGATTCTTCTCGCAAAAGAATAAGCAATATTGTTGGGCATGCTGTTCAGCTGGAAGTTGAGCCGGGACGTTATTTGGTTGCGGAAAGTTGCGTTTTGGCTACGGAAATTCTTGCTGTTAAAAAAATGGGCAATAACCTGTTTTATCTTGTTAATGCCGGTTTTACAGATTTGGTTCGTCCCGCTTTTTATGGGGCTTATCACCATATTTCAATTATTCCGAAAAAAAGCAAGGAACTTGGCGAGTTGGTAGATGTAATAGTTGCAGGCCCGCTTTGCGAAAGTTGCGATGTTTTTACCCAAGAAGAAGGTGGCGTTGTTGTTAGCCGCAAATTACCGCTTGCTAAAGTTGGAGATTTGCTGGTGATTCACGATGCCGGAGCTTACGGTTCTGCAATGAGCAGTAATTATAATTCCCGCCTGCTTGCTCCGGAAATTCTATGGGAAAAAGGGGAATTTACACAAATAAGAAAGCGACAAACTTTCGAACACATGTTAAACAATGAGGTGTGCAATGAGTAAAATTTTTATTATTTTGCTTTTTATTTTTTCTATCTCGTACTCTCAAATGAGTGACGTTGATACAGTCTCAACTTTCAACCAGCCTTTGGCTGAAAAAACGTATGAGGTTAGTCCTTCTAAACTTGCGATTGTGACCGGAACTACGCTTGCCGGTTATGCGACAATTTATTTAGTTTATCTTAAGGAAGGTTGGTGGGCAGAATCTGCGCCTTTTAGCTTTGAGCCATTGGAATCCGATATGAACTATGCCTCTAATTTAGACAAGTTCGGGCATTTTTATGCGGGCGCTCTTTTTAGTGAAATATTTGCAATGAGTTATGATTGGACGGGAATGAGTCCTTTTGCCTCTTCGCTTTGGGCTGCTGCAACGGTTAGCTTAACACAGATTTTAGTAGAAGTGAAGGATGGAGTTTCTCCATATGGTTATAGTGTATGGGACGCAGCTGCAGGCTGCTTGGGTAGTTTTTATGCTATGGGTAAAAGATTTGTTCCTGCAATGCAATATGTCGATTATAAATTTGCTTACTGGCCTAATTCAAGTTTGTATTGGGATGAAATAAATTCGAAAGGCGGTGAAGGTTGGGGCGGAGATTTGACCGGTGGCCAAGGGGTTTTTGTTGACGATTATTACGATGGAAATCAAACTCACTGGCTCTCTTTTAAAGTTGGTAAAATGCTGCCGAGCGGTGCAAGAGATTATTATCCACAGTGGCTTGCCTTTGCTTTTGGTTGGGGTTTGGATGATGGCGCTTATAAGGATAAGAATGGAAATTTGATTGCTTATAAGGATGGAAATGGGAAGGTGATTCCTTATAAGGATGAAAATGGGCAACAGATGATTCCAGACAGAATGTGGAAAGATAGCCGCTATGAATATTATGTGGCATTGGATTACGATTTGGAAGCCATTTTTCGTCCGCAAAAAACTTGGAGCAAAAATTTAGTCACCATATTGAACTTTGTAAAATTCCCAGCGCCGGCGTTTCGCTTTGGAAGCAGCAAAGAAAGGACCAAATTTTTCGCCTTACACCCCTGGCAGCTCTCCATTGGCTCAGTAACGTTTTAAGCATTTTCTATATTCCCTTCTTATGAATCGTTATGACTTGGTCTTGCTGGGATTTATATTAGAAGAAAATTCCAGCGGATATGATATCATTTCTAAAATAAGGGAGCGAGGCTTAGAGCAGTGGGCTATGATAAGTCCATCTACTGTTTACAACCGTTTGAATTATCTTGAAAACCATCGGTGCATAGAGGGTAAGGCTGTTCAAAAAGCAAAGTACCCTCCATCCAAGGTATATAGCATAACAGATAAAGGCAAGGGAGCTTTGAACAGAGAGGTGATAAAACATTTGATAGGTTTCAATGACGACCCTCGTACGCTAGGTTATGCCTTTTTGTTTGGTTTGGAAGATGAGCAAAATTTAATCAGGCTTTTGGAAAAACACGAAATGAAATTGAGAAATGAAATAGCCAAGCTCGATAAAATGATAAGCGACGAACCGAGACCAACGCTTTACCCGGACGGTCCTTTTTTAAATTGCATGAGCCGTGACCACATATTGGTTGAGCTTAAATATTTGCGAGCCGCAGTGCAGATTCTGCGAGACCCGCAAAAATCAGCAATGCTTAAAGGTTATTTTCACATAAATTTCGGCAACCGGGAATGGCAGAAAACTACTGACAATTAGCGTCCTGTTTAGGGCTGAAACCAAGGCACCATGAAGTGCCAATTTCACGTTCTGCAAAATTCGCAAGTGGTAGTTGCATGGCGGTTCCTTGTTTTACAGGAAATGGGTTTTCTCCGGTTTTTGAATAATATAAAGAGTCTATAACCCAATTGTTGCAAAAAAAACCAAGACTTTGCGCTGTTTTTACAAGGGTGAATCTTCCGTAGTTAAAATGCGCTCCTTCAACACTATCGCGCCCAAAGAAAAGAAACTCCATAGGTGGCAAAATTAAACCCGGAGGCATATCAAGCCTTTGGGTCACTGCAGTGGTAGCAGTACTTCTGCTTCGCGCAACGCGGCAATCCGAAAGTTCCAAAGTATCTAAAGTTGCGTTGTAAATTTCCATATACTCAAAATCATCACCGTTAGTTTTTGGATCTGCGAAAATTTCCGTGAAAAACAAGTCGCCGTAATTCATTGGTTTCCTAGAAATTGATATTGGGAGCATAACCAAAATTTGTATTGGACCTTCATAACTCATTTCTAACTCCAAATTAACGGAGCCTTTGGTTGATTGTAGCTGTATTGTTTCTGTTTGCAAAATAGAAGAAAGTTTTATTTGTTTTTCTCCAAAGAACAAAACTTCTCCATTTGAATCTTTAAGTTCCAAATACAGATCAAAGGTTTGGTTCAAGGGCAGGGCGCCGGTGCTGAAAACTCCTTTGCCGCTCTCAAATTGCATTTGAAACACCAAAGAACCTAAACGCAATGTCCCTGAGCGTATATCCGTGTTATTTGGAAGCCCAAGCGGGATTTCCAGCCTTAAAAATCCGGAAATAGGAATAAGAACTATTGGAATAGTAGCGATTTGGCTTCCGGTTATATCTGCAGTGGCTTCGCCTCTTAGAACCTCTTTTCCTTGGTCTGCATATACCTTTACCTCAAATTTTCTGCTTTCCCCAAGCGGAATGCCGTCTATTTTTATATTTTCGCTGACGGAATTTGCCGATATTCGAACAGTTTGCATGTCATCCGCTGATACATGCACAGAAACGCTATCAAAGAGAGGGACTTGAAGTTTCCCCAAAGATAGTTTAACGCTTCCGTCTCGTTGTTTTTCACCGCCACCCGAGTCGCTGCTGCAAGCAATAAACAAAGTGATTACTGCTGTCCAAAAAAGTTTTTGCATAAAAACCTCCAAAGTTATTTCTCTACTCCTTAGACGCTTTTCAGAGCAAAAAAAATTTTAAAAATGCAAAAAAAATGCATTTTGCTAACAACTGTTGTCATTTGCAGCGTTTTTGAGCAAATTTAGCCAAAATTTTGTTATTTTTTTCTACCTTACTCTTGTGTTTCTCAATATAATTTGGTTACTTTTCTTTGGCGGTGCGTTTGTGGCCTGCTTTGCTCAGTGGCTGTATTTGGGAAATAGCGGAATTTTTAACGATGTTATGCAGAGTGTTTTTGCCATGTCAAAGACTGCTTTTGAAATAGCCCTTGGTTTAACCGGAATTCTCGCTTTTTGGCTTGGAATAATGAAAATAGGGGAGAAGGCCGGTGCGGTTCAAATGCTTGCAAAACTGGTTTCTCCTTTAATGAAAAGGCTTTTTCCCAGCGTTCCGGCAGATCATCCGGCAATGGGCAGCATGTTGATGAATATAAGTGCAAATATGCTGGGGTTAGATAATGCTGCAACGCCGCTTGGCTTAAAAGCCATGAAAGAATTGCAAGAAATAAATCCCAACAAAGATACCGCAAGCGATGCGCAAATTCTGTTTTTGGTTCTGAACACCAGCGGTTTAACTCTGATTCCTGTTGGCATAATGACTTACAGGGCAAAGCTCGGTGCGGCAAATCCGGCAGACATTTTTTTGCCTCTTTTGTTTGCTACTTTTTTTGGCACCATGGCTGGTATTTTGGTTACTTCTTTTTTCCAGAAAATTGAAATAAAAAATGTGGTTTTTATATCGTGGTTCGTGGGTCTTTGCATGGCGGTATTCGGTTCGCTTTGGTATTTTTCCATGCTTTCGGCAGAGCAAATGGGGGTTGCCAGCGCGTTTTTTGGCGGCATAATTTTGTTTTCCATTGTGATATTCTTTTTGCTTCTCGCTGCCATAAAAAAAGTTATGCCTTTTGATGCTTTTGTTGAGGGCGCAAAGGAAGGTTTTTCAACGGCTGTTATGGTTATTCCGTATTTAGTAGCCATTTTGGTTGGGGTAGCGGCTTTCCGGGCAAGCGGCGCAATGGATTTTATTATGAATGGGGTTACCGCTACGTTTAATCTTTTAGGCATTCCGGCAGATGTTGTGCCAAGCTTGCCAACTGCAATTATGAAGCCTCTTTCCGGTAGCGGTGCTCGAGGCATGATGGTGGACACCATGCAGCAATACGGACCGGATAGTTTTGTGGGGCGTTTGAGTTGCATATTTCAAGGTACAACGGATACAACATTTTACATTATAGCGGTTTATTTTGGTTCGGTTGCAATTCGCAAGGTCAAGCACACGGTTCTTTGCTGCCTTGCCGCAGATGCAGCAGGGCTTTTGGCTGCAGTGGCGGTAGCTTATATATTTTTCCCGCCTTAGATAAGCCCGCGGTGTCTGTTTCGCCATTCTAGAATCAAAGCTTCTTGCTCTTCTTTTGAAAGAGAAAATTTCTCCCTGCCATGGTTTTGCATGTATATATCCAAATGAGTCAATAACACGCCGGCGGCAACCGAAACATTTAAGCTTTCCGTCATCCCGTATTGTGGTAAAATGAAATGCTCATCTGCCTGCTCAAGCGTGTCGGGGTGGTTTCCGCGAAATTCTGCGCCTAGGTAAAAGGCTGTGGGCTTAGACAAGTCAAGCTCGGGCAAAGTTTTGCTGGCGTGAGTGCTTGCAACTGCTATTTTATAGCCTTGTTTTTTTAGCTCGCTCAAAGCCATTGCCCTTTTGCCGTAAGTAAAAATGTTTAGCCATTTTAACGAGCCTTTGAGAATAGCCTTATTCGCTTTGTAAGTGTTGTCTTCTTCTATTATGTGCACGTTTTGCAAACCAAAAACCTCGGATGTGCGAATAACTGCGGATATATTGTGCGGATCAAAAAAATCTTCCAAAACAAGGCAAAAATGCTTGGTACGGAGTGCCGCCGCCTTTTCAAAAAGCATTTGCCTTCGCTCGGTTAAATCGGAAAATTTTTGCACAAGAGAAATGTAGTAAAAAAATCAATGATTAACTACGGAGCGGCTGCCATTGATTTTGAACCCTATGATGCATTTCGTGGCCTCCATTGTATATTTCAAAACGGCCGTATGGCAAAATTCCTGCATACAAGGTTATATCGCCCAAAAAATCTAGGATTTTGTGGAAAGCAGGCTCGTTTTCAAAAAGAATTTCATCTGTGCCCAAAACAATTCCGCAACCACGCAAATTTTCCGAAAGCCCAACGCTAGGCAACTCCTCTGCAAAAATATAGGTTCTGGCTAAAAAGATTTTTTCCAAATCTTTTGTGGAATTTATTTTAACACTTGCACTGAAACTTTGCCCAAATCGCTCTATATCATATTTTATTTCCAAACAATCTTCATCACTTCGTTGATATTTAATAAAACGATTATTCATTTTAATTTCAAATTCTTTTTCGGGGAAATTGTAAAAATGCAACTTATCAAAACGCGTGGAGCAAACACTCGGGTCTGCTTCTACGGCATTTTCCAGCGCTGTTTTCCACAATTTTGCGCTACCATCCAATAACGGCAGTTCGCCTTGCGGAGCGTTCAATTTAAATTGACAGTTGGGAAATGCAAGTGCAGCCGCACTCAAGTGCTCTGCCCCAATAATTTTTTTACCGGAGCTATGCACCAAAACACTTGTTCTCCCCTCATAAACAACTTTGAAATCATCCGGATTCTCTTCACCATAAAACCACACAACTTTGCCAATATCCGCATTTGAACTCAAAAGCCCCAGCTCAACCGCACACTCTCTGCCGCTTATCCCAAAAGATTTTAGCATAGGGTAATTATAGAAAATACATTAACTCGGAATTCTTTGCTTGTCCCATACGTTTAATTCAGCATTTTCTACATTAGCCTCATGCTCCTAGGAAATTACAACGATTGTACGGTTTTGGAAGAATTGCCGCAGGGTTTTTATGTGGAAACTAAGGATGGCAAAGACAGAGTACTTTTGCCAAAATCCAAAGCGCCTAAAGATATGAAAATCGGCGACGAAATAAACCTGTTTATCTATCTGGATAACGAAGCTCGCCCCATAGCCACAACGCAAAAATCCAAGGCCTGCGTAAATGAATTTGCCGTTCTGCGCGTTAAGGATATAAATGATGTAGGCGCATTTTTGGACTGGGGTCTAGACAAAGATTTGATTTTGCCATATAACAACCAACTAGACGAGTTGCAAAAAAACGATAACTGCGTAGTGTGGGTCTTTATAGATGTTAAAAGCGGTCGCATAACTTCCACAGAAAAATTGCGCAAACACTTTGACAGAGAAATTTCCGAATTAAAAGAGGGAATGGAAGTCTCGCTCATAGCCTATGATTTTCAAGAGGAACGCTGCATAGATTTTGTGATAAATAAACGCTGGACGGGCAGGCTCTATTGCAATCCGGTTTCCACAAAGCTTCGTATAGGAGACTCTTGCACAGGTTATATACACAGCATTAAAGAAGAAGACTCGCTCATCACTCTTAGCCTCTCACCCATAGGCTTTGATGCTCTTGTTGACAAACACAAAGAAGCTTTGCTAAAAACCCTAAAAGAAAATGATGGTTTTTTACCTTTTTCCGATAATTCGCCGCCGGAAGAAATTCGAGCTAGATTTGGAATGAGCAAAAAAGGCTTTAAAAAACTCGCCGGCAAGCTATGGAAGCAAGGTGTGGTAGAGCTTAGCTCGGAAGGGATTAAGCTAGTTTAACAGTTAGAATAGATAAACGTGGAAGAGGAGGCGAAAGCCTAGGCTGCCTTTGAGACCAAAGCCCGGGCTATTATTTGTGTGCTTACCGCCACTTGCTTGCTCTGTGGTTTCATGCCAGTGCCCCACACCCGGAGTTATTAATTCAAGCGAAACATCTGTATCTAGAGGTAAAGGCAAAAACCAGGATATGCCACCTACAAGATTTAGTTCTACATCAAGCCCGGTATAACTACCGGGACCGTTGCCACCACCGCTCCAATAACCAAAGCCAACATGTGGCCCCCAATACAATGGAAAACGCCCTATTGAAGCATCTGCTTTAATAAGGTTATGCACAAAATAATGACCAAGGCTCAATCCAACAGCGGAATTGTCGCCAAAACGCAAGTCGTTTAAATAGAAATTCCAAACTTTATTATTGCCGGTTAAATATTTATAGTCCGCACCCCAACCACCATGACTGCCAATCCAAAAACCGATTCCATTGCTATTTCCTGCAAAAGAAGTGCCAAAAAACAAAGCGAGAAGTAGAATTACCTTTTTCATAAGGATTAATATAGTAATTAATGATTAATTCAATGTTTGGGTATGGGGTATAGGGTATAGGCAATGCAAAAAAACATTGTTTTTAAGCAGATTTAGCCGTTTATTTGTGCAGTTCCCCATACCCCATACCCCATACCCATAGGCCCATACCCATAACTCCCCCTTCCCGCTTGACAATTTCTTTTAAAATTGCTATATTTTATGCAGTTAGTTTTTATTTTTCGGAGTTAATCAGTGGCTGCAAAGAAAATGACACCGCCAAACAAGTCTTGTGTTAAAAGACTGCGTCAAGCTGCAAAGGCAAACGCGGCAAATCGTTCCACACGTTCCGCTATTCGCACAAGTCTTGGCATAGTGCGCAAAGCTCAATCCCAAGAAGAAGCGTTAAAAGAAGTCCCAAGGCTCTACAGCATGTTAGACAAAGCCGCTATTAAAAGCCGCGCTGGTTTCAGCAAAAACCGCGCTTCAAACTACAAGTCAAAGGTCGGCAAGCTGCTAAACAAGCTACCCGCCGTCAGTGCTAGCTAAAACAAGGCCTGCACTAGCAGGTCTAAAGCCTCACCCACGCGGCTCCTGTCAGTTTGCTTTGAAAACCTTGGCTTTTGCCTGTGTGATTTTTTTGAATATATTCTATAAGTTCATTTGATTGCCGAATAGCAGAAAAATTGTTGAATGTGAAAAAGAAAAAAGCATTTTCGGTTTCAAAATTTTCCATAACATCAAAAAGCTCTTCAATTTTACCGTGATATTTTCCCAAGAAAATTTCATTGTTTAAGTACATGTAGCCATTGTTTTGAACAGTAAAATAATTAAAATTCGGATTGTCTTTAAATGTTTTATTAAAATAATATTCGAAAATAGGACGTGAAGCTGAGTCCACATAAAGCAGAGATTTTGTGTTTGCATTTTCATTAATTTGCATTAATATTTCATAGCTCTTTGGCGAACCAATTCCCTTGTGTATTCTTACCGAGTTGCTTGAAAGTGCAAGGAATGCAAAAACGCAAAGAACAGAAATCAATGTTGCCGTTCCAAGCCTTAAAAAAACTTTGTGAATGCAAAATGCAACGGGAATAAAAACCAAGGGCAAAATAAACACTATATATTTTGAACCTGTAATCTGCATTTGCGCCCAATTCCGCATAAGGCGCATAAAATCATTATACGGCATTCCTAGCGGAGCTATTTTCAACGCATGAAACAAAAGCAAAATAAAAATTGCAGAAAAAACAGCAATAAACAAAGTTCTTTTTTCTTTGTACAAAAAAACACTCCCTATGCCAAACGGCAAAAAGAAAAGCACAGCATTTATCCAAACAAACGCTCCGAAAACAATATAATGGAAATTGATAAAATGCCGCCCGAGAATTTGAATATAATAGTTCTTAACCGTTCCGCTTTCGTTAGGATTATAGTTGCAAATTATGCAAAAGATAGTTGAAAGGGATATTAACAAAATCAGCATAGCGGTTTTTCTTTCGCTAAAAGACCAAACGCATAGGCACAAAACAATGAGAAAAGCCTCCATGCCATAAAGCGAAAAGTTCACAGAATAAAACAGCAATGGGTCGGAACTTACAAGCAAAAAGAGAAATATGCAGGAAAATCTAATGTCAAACTCGCGCAATGCAAAGGCGTATGCAAGGCAAAGCGTGGCTATTCCGGTGAGCAATGGAAAAAGCCTCAAAGCATATTCGGAAATATTGAAGCTACCAATCAAGGGTTTAAATTTTTCCCAAAGCAAAGCCTCTTCCAGCCACAAATCCGTTCCGCTTGCATAAATAAATATTCTTGAAAATATGCCCAAAAGCAAAAAAAACTTGCACAATCCAGTGCAAAACTTATCAGCTTTAAGAGCAGGGGTCATTCTGTAAATATAGAATTAACCTGCTTATCTAAAACCAAATGTAAATGGTGATTCCGGATAGCAGTAGAGCGGCGTTGCTTAAAGCACTAGAGCCAATGCTGGCATTTATAAAAATTTCTACATTCCCCTAACATGCTGAAATTTCGCACGCTTGCGCAGTTTTTAACAGAAGAGTCTATTCCCGCGCTGGATTCTTTACAATTTCCACAAAACGGAGTTGCGCACTCCGGCAATTTTGGGATTCCCATGCAGTCTGTATGGGCAGCTATGCAGTTTTTAAAAAAATCAAAACCCATTTTAATAATAGCAAAAAATCAAAAAAATCTGGATTTGTGGTTTGAAAATTTGGCTGAACAAGTTGACGAATTTGACTTGCTCTCTCTGCCCATTGCAAAAGATGAAAGCAAGTCGAGAGTTTTTAGCGGAATTTTGGAAGAAAGGTTAAGATTTATTCAAAGTGCAAAGTCCGTTAAAATTGTTGTTGCAAATGCAGAGGCTCTGCAAACAAAACTGCCGTCTGCAAAAATGCTGAAAGAGAAAACTTTGGATCTCAAAACGGGTGAATCTCTTAATGAAGATAATTTGAGAGAAATTTTTATCTCAAGAGGGTTCAGAGAACAGCCGATTGTAGAAAGCGTTGGCGATTTTTCCATCAGAGGATGCATTGTGGACATAAATCCCCTTTTATGCGAACGCCCAATTCGCATGGAGTTTTGGGGAGATACCTTGGAAACCATAAGAACATTTGATATTTTCACGCAAAGATCTTTAGAAAGTTTAGACAGCATCGAAATTTTTCCAATGAATTTGAACGAAGAATCCAACAATTCCGTATTTGATTTTTTAACAGGATATTCAATAATAACAGATGACTACTACAACCTGCCACAACCAATTTTTGAAGAACTGGAAAAGCACCCCGTTATAAACTTCTCCCCCAACTCTCAACTCTCAACTACCAGCCTTCGGCTGTTCACCAGCGAGATGCAAAGTAGGGAGGGAGTTCTCAACTCTCAACTAATAATCCCCCAAACCCGCTCTAACTCCGGGTTTTCCGGCATTGAAAAAGACATCACAGAATACAGCGAAAAGGGTGGCAATGTTTACTTGGTTGCGCCAACACAAGGGCAGGCGCTTAGACTTCACCGCCTCTCGGAAGAAAGTGCCGTTAAAGAGGTTTTAGTTGGGCACCTCTCAGAAGGTTTTTGGTTCAGCGACAATTCTTTCGCTTTGCTTTCTGACCACCAGATTTTCAATAGATTCAGACATTTAACAAGAAAAAAACAAAAAGCATCAAATTTGCATGGCGCGGTTTTTGCAGATTCTTTGCTCAACGGAGATTTTGTTGTTCACGAAGATTGCGGAATAGGAAAATTCCTTGGACTCTCTCGCATTGAGGCACTTGGTTCTCTTGTTGATTGCGTTGTAATTGAATACGCAAACAAAGCGCGGCTCACATTTCCGGTTGGCGACTTGCACAAACTAGAAAAACTTGTTAGAAACGAAGAAGATGCCCCACCCGCCCTCAACAGACTAGGCACAAAACATTGGGAACAAGCCAAGGAAAAAGCAAAGAAACGCATTGCACAAGTAGCAAAAGCCCTCATAGACTTATATGCAAAAAGAGAATTTATTGAAGGTTTTGCATTCCCGCCAGACTCAAGTTTACAAGATGAATTTGAAAATGATTTTCCATTCCCCCCTACTCCCGACCAGGTTCGCAGCGCAAAGGAAATAAAAGAAGACATGGAAAAGCAAAAACCAATGGACAGGCTTTTGTGCGGAGATGTTGGTTTTGGAAAAACCGAAGTTGCAATGCGTGCCATGTTCAAATGTATAAGCGCAAAAAAACAGGTTGCCGTTTTGGTTCCAACAACCGTGCTTGCCGCTCAACATTTCCAGTCTTTTACGGAACGCTTTGCAGACTGGCCTGTGAATATAGCCCTTGTTAATCGCTATAAAACAAGCTTTGAAAAAAAAGAAATCTACAGAGGGCTCGCAGAAGGCAAAATCGATTTGGTTGTTGGCACTCACGCTCTGCTTATGGATAGCATTCAGTTCAAAGATATAGGTTTGTTAATTATTGACGAAGAACAAAAATTCGGCGTTAAGCAAAAGGAAAGGCTCCGAGAAATGCGGCTTTCTTTAGACACTCTCTCTATGAGCGCAACTCCTATTCCAAGAACTTTGCAGTTATCGATGACCGGAGTTAGAGACATCTCTTTTCTCAATACCCCGCCGCTAAACCGCCTGCCCGTTGAAACAAAAATCATGGAAAGAGATGATTCGATTTTGGCAGCAGCGGTGAAAGATGAAATAGACAGAGGCGGGCAAGCTTTTATTGTGAACGACCGTGTGCAGGGCATTGAAAAGCTGGTAGATACTGTGGAAAGTTGGGTTCCGAATTTGCGAGTTGGAATTGCTCATGCTCAACTGCCGGATAGCGATTTGGAAAAAACAATGTCTGCTTTTATAAACAAGGAATTTGATGTTTTGGTTTGCACTGTTTTGATAGAATCCGGGCTTGATGTTCCAAATACAAACACAATCATAATTATGAATGCTCAGCAATTTGGTGTTGGGCAGTTATACCAGCTTCGAGGCAGGGTTGGAAGGTCAACGGTTCAGGCCAGAGCCTACTTGGTAACTCCTGAGGGCAACGCCGGGGTTTCAAAATCAGCGCACAAAAGGCTTGCCGCTATGGAACGCTTTACCGATCTAGGTTCCGGTTACCAGGTTGCCATGCGAGATTTGGAAATTCGCGGGGCAGGGAATTTGTTGGGGATGGAGCAGCACGGGTTTATAGAAGAGATAGGTTTTGAAACTTATGTGAGAATGATTAAAGAGGCGGTTGAAGAGTTGCGCGGAACCAAAGACGATTCTCCGGTTAAACCTCGTTTGGAATTGCGCGTTGATGCTTATTTGCCGGAACAGTGGATAAAAGACGGTTTGGCTAGAATTTCCATTTATCAGCGCATTGCTCGTGTTGAAACAAGCGAAGAGATTGCCGCTCTTGCAGAAGAAATGAGAGACAGGTTTGGTCCCGTTCCTAAACCGGCAGAAATGCTTTTGGCATGCGCAGATATTGGCGTTATGGCAAGAAACTTTTCCATAGCCGGAATTGCGCGCAAACAGGGAGTTGCCGTTTTGACATTTGCCGACAAAATCAACGCCCAATCGTCTGTGCTTGCGGATTTATGTGGAAAAAGCAAGCTTCCGCTTCGTTTCTTGGCAAACATGCCCATACAAGCCGTTGTTGAAATTGGCCGTTCTACCGCAGAAGAAGAAGTAGAAGCTTTGCTTGGCTTTTTTAACCCCTAGGGCAAACGCATCTTAATTTTTAAATATGGGGGAACTCCCCCTCGCTGCAAACTGCGTTTTCCGCTACCCCCAATGCGGGGACACCCCGCAACGCCCCGATTTAATTCAAGTTCATTATTTCTTCTTCAGACAAACCGGTTATCTCTGAAATCACGGTAGCGTTAAAACCCTTAGCCCTCATTTGCCTAGCAGTCTGCAAAACTGTTTGCAAAATTCCCTCCGCTTTGCCAACTGCTACCCCTGCAGCCATTCCATTCTTCCTAGCTACAGCAACTGCATCTTCCAAAGTAACATTGAAATCCATAATACTAATAACCTCCGTGGAATTATT
>JAITUM010000018.1 GCA_031286305.1 Candidatus Fibrimonadaceae bacterium
GAAAAAACAGCGACGATGCGGACTATGTAGGGGCGGCTCACCGTGGCCGCCCTGCGGTAATTGTTGCAAAAACAACGTTTTCTGCGAGAATTTGCACAAAAATGAACACTGGAAATAAGGTGCGTTGACCCTGGGGACTCAGCGTATCGCTTGTCCCATGTCCCATAAATTTTACTACGTTACACACATGTCAGTAGAATCCATTGCAGAGACGCTTTTAGAGAAGCTAAAGACCATAGCTCAAATTGAAACCGTTATTGGCGAGCCAATACAGTCAGGTGAATCGACAATTGTTCCTGTTAGCCGAATATCCATGGGAATGGGTATGGTTGGGCATACCAATAAGGGCAGCACTGCATCTAGCGGTGGCGGTCTTCGCATAGACCCTGTGGCGTTCCTTGTGCTAAAAGGCGATGATGTCAAAGTTTTGCCGATTGAGAAAGCTCAATCCGCATTTTCAAAACTTGCCGATTTAACACCAGACGTGATAAACCTTCTGTTAAAGAATCTCCCAAGCAAATCCGAAAAAGCCGCTGATTAGCTCTAATCGGCAGTTGTCATGCTTCGTAACTCTAAGAATTGCAAGGAGTTACAGTGTCATCATTTAAACAGCTCAACGCCTCTTGCACGCTTTTTTCTGTGTTTTTTAACACAAAACGGCAGGTTTTTATTAAATCGGTAGCTTCCTTAGCTAGCTCTGCAAGCTCGTCTATGTCAACATTTGAACGGTCGATGTTCTCCAGAATCTCTTCCAGCCTTTTGATGGCTTCACTATATTTTTGGTTCGCTGAACTCATAAAGTCCCCTAAAATTATTCGAAAAATTAGAAAATCGAGGGTCTAGAGCCTCCCATAGAGGCTCTTTTCTCCAAAAAAAGTGAAAAAAAGCATTTTTTTTTTAAAAAAGTGCAACGTTTGTAAAAAAAAAATGTATTTTCATCAGAACCACCTGGAGTATTTATGGACATATTGCAAAATCTTGAGAATGAGTTGGAGTTGTTTAAGGATGACTTCGCCAAGTTCGAGCGCGGGAATAAAACCGCAGGGATCCGTGCGCGTAAGCACTTGCAGAACATTAAGCGAGCAGCTCAAGAGTTGCGGAATGTAATACAAAGTGTGAAAAAGGAAGAAGAGGGAAAGAAATGAGAGCATTCATTATAGCAGTAGTAGCAGTATTTTTTGCAACATCGTTATCTTTTGCACAAGGAACTGCTAGAGGTGGTGGTGGTGGTAGAATAGCTGCTAGGCAAGGTCCTAAAACCATTCGGGTTCCCCAAGATTATAAAACCATATCCGATGCGCTTGGAAACGCAGATGCCGGTGACACCGTTCTTGTTCGGCGTGGCGTTTATAACGAGAATATAACCCTTGTTATGGATGTAGTGCTCAAAGGCGAAGATCCCCTAACTACCATAATAGATGGTGGCCGCAGAGGGCCGACAGTCATGGGTGTAACTGAATCGGAGATTTCTCACTTCACAATCCGCAATGGTTTGGAAGGAATTCTTTGCGAAAATACTGGTGGTCTTTATATTCACAATAATATTGTACTGGATAACCATGCCACAGGTATAGCAGCATTTATTTCGCTACCTTCCATTGCCAATAACGTTGTTTATGGTAATCGCTGGAGTGGTATCCTAGCTTGGGGTGCTAAGTCTCTAGACTCCAAAATAGAGCATAATGTGGTGCTTCGCAACGGTTATTCCGGGCTTGCACTCAAAGGTCCTTCTAACGTTGTGGTGACCAACAATATCTTTATGGAGAACCATTATTACGGTGTTTATGCAGATCCGGCTTCCGGTCAAACTCGTATGGGTTTCAATAACATATATAAGAACTATTATCCTTTCAACCGCTTTATCAAAATTGACAGAACCAATGTTTCTTTGGAGCCTATGTTCCGCAGTCCATCTATCTTCAATCCCAATTTCTTTGTGCAGCCCAAATCTCCAATGGTTAGAAGAGGGCAAAGTCGCCGCGATATAGGTTTGATACAAGACATTTCCGTGGTTCGTCCCCAGAAAGTGGTAGATGAAACAGGAATTGTAACTCATGTTCCTGTTCAGGAAGAGCCGGAACCGGAATTCATTCCCGAAGAAATAGAATTTGTTCCGGAACCAGAGCCGGAACCAGAGCCGGAAGCTCCGCCTCCACCTCCGCCGCCAAGAAGAGTGTTCGTGGTGGAAGGTGTTAATTTCGTTAGCGGAAAAGCGGATATTACGGATGAATCATTCGGCAATCTTATGGTAGTGGTGGAAACTATGCAAACCTATCCGGATGTCACATTCAAGGTAGTTGGGCATACGGACAATCAAGGTGGAAGAGATGCAAACCAAAGACTCTCCGAGGCTCGTGCGAAAGCCGTGGTAGATTTTTTGATTAGTCGCGGTATAAGTTCGGGGCGCTTCACTTTTGAAGGAAGAGGACCGGATCAACCTATTGCAACCAATAACACGGCTGCGGGCAGAGCAAAAAACCGCCGCATAGAGTTCCAGCGCACGGATAACTAAGGAGAAATTGAAAGTGAAACATTTACTACTGTCCATTGCGTTAGTGTTAAGTTTTGCAGGCTATGCGCTTGCACAATTGTCGCCATCTTATTCTCCAAACAAATATCAGCAAAATGATTGGTTTGGTGAGTTTGGCGGAACAACTTCCATGTATGTCAATCCTGCAGGCATAGCAGAAAACGACCAGCTGGAAGTTACAGGTGGTTTTTTCAGCACCATAAGCGGTGCGGCCATGCAAGAATACGGTTCCATTGTGTGGCCTTTGGATTATAATCACTCCTTTGGCTTCACCTTCTTTGAAAACGGAGCTTCGGTAGACAACAGTGCAAGAGGCTCTTACACGGAAAACGCCTACATACTTGGCTATGCTTACCGCGTGTTCCATTGGCTGGCTATAGGTACAAACCTGTCCATTTTGCAGGTGAACCAATTTAACCACAACAAGCATCTCTCCATGGGTGCGGATTTTGGTATTAGCTGGAATCCTGTAAGCAATTCAAAGTTTGGTCATGTGCAAGTGGGTGTTGCTATTCAAAACCTTTTGCAACCGGTTATTGCCAATGCAAGCGAAGAAGGCAACAGCAACTATGGGTTTTTCCCTCCCATATTCGGAGGCAAGAGCGACGATGGTTATGCAATTCCGTCTAACTTGAATTTGTCCTTGTTCTATCGTGGCTTAAACCGCGCTTTAGAAATAAAGACTGAAGTTAGCATTATAGATATTTTCCACGATGAAGACGAAGGTGGCAATGGTAATATGATGGAGTTCGGCGTTTCTGCCACCTACTTTATAACCTCGCATCTTGGCGTTAAAGGTCGCTTGACCAAAGAGGGTTATCCTGTTATCGGTGCAACCGTAAATGTAAAAGATGTGAACTTGTTCCGCTACCTCGGGTTGGATCTCGAAATGTCTCACGATGATTTGATTGAGAAAAAGAATCGTGGATTTTTGTGGAATGTTCGTGCAACGGCCCGCTTTGGCGATACCCGTGAAGAGAGCATTGGCGAAGCCAGATACCGCCGCTTGAAGATAGAGCCGGAAAACGATTACCGTGCCGCAATGCGTTTGTATTTGAACCGCGACTTTATTGCTGCTTCTTATGCGTTTGGCAAGGTGCAAACAAAGTATCCCACATTCCACTTGGTTGACCAAGCAGCTTTCTACAAAGGCAAATCCTTTGAAAATATGCGTATGCATTTGGCTGCACAAAGAGTTTATCAAGAGGCTATCAGAAAATATCCTCATTCCGACCAAATTCCAAAATACCATTTCCAGTTGATGAACATAGACTATAAAGAAGGTCGTTATGGCGATGCTATGACGAAATACCAATACATAGTTCAGCACTTCCCCAAGTCTGATGTAAAACCGGATGCGGATTATATTGCCGGTCAAATAAAGTTTGAGCAGGGTCAGAATAAAGAGGCTGTTGAGTTGCTATCTTCAATTTTACCCGGAAATGCCAATTATTTCTACGCTCGTTATACAATGGGTATAGCATATAGCCGTGATTCGCGTTGGCAAGAGGCCAAAGGTGCCTTTAACGATATTTTGACTCAGCAGTCTTCTAACCAGTCCGAAAGAGACTTGCAAGATGCTGCGAGAGTAAAACTCGGGCACATTTACTTTGCCGAACCGGATGGTTTGGCTGAGGCAGCACAGCTTTACGGTCAGGTGACCAACACAGCCTCTCCGTTCTACGAAGAAGCGGCTCTTGCGCTTGCATGGAGCTTCTTGAAGGTTCGCGACACAAGAAATGCTCGTCCCTTTACCACTTGGATAATAAGAAACCGTTCGGACTCTTACTTGATATCCGAAGCGCACCTTGTTGAAGGTTATTGCTTCTATATGGAAGGCGATTTGAACCGTGCTGAAGCCAGCTTGAACAGAGCGATACAGCTCACGGAAAACCCGACCATTACAAAGGAACAGAGAGATAGCGCAAAAGTTAATTTTGACGGCATGAAGGAGAACTTTGATAGCGTTCAAGTTAGAGCTTTGGATTTGGCACGCCAGTTGCCGACTCCGAGAGTTGAACAGAGACGTGCTGCACTTCGTCCGGATTTTGAAAGAGCTAATCGTGAAATTGAAACCTTTGCTGAATTCCAGCAGAGAGTTATTCAGAGCGATCGCTTTGAGGCAAGCAGGCAACGAGTTTTGGGTGATGCAAAGTTGACCAGTGCGGTTGTATCTTCGAAGAAGGCTACGCAACCTGGCGGTGGAGCGACTCCGGGCTTAGATGCATTGGGCGATTTGGATGATTTGTAACAGGGAGTAACCAGTTATTGTAGGAACAATGAGTATGAATTTGAGACTTCTCTTTATTGGAACTTTAGCATTAGCTAGCGCAGCGTTTGCGCAAGCTGATAGCAGGGCGTGTAAAACGGAAACCGACAGGGCAAAAGCTCTTCACGAAAGATGCACGAAAATGGGCAGGAATGCTTCCGGTTACGCAAAGTGCGCTGAGGATTTTAGAAACCAAAGAGCCAGAGCTGAACAGGCTTGCCGTGCTAGTTCGGTTGCCAGTGTAAGCGATCTTGAATCTGCTGTTAAAAAATGGGAAGATCTTTCCAACACTAACAGGTGCCGCACAAACGATGCTAAAAGAAACAATAACTGCGCCACGATTTTGCAGCAATGGGGGCAGGAGCTGTTCAAACTGGGAGAGTTCAGATTCACCGAACAGCAGACCAAATTTGAAGAACTTGTGCAATTCTGTGCAGACCGCGATAACAACGTGCAAAGGTTCCCGCAGTGCGCCAAAATAAGCGACCCTCCGAAACCCAATCACGATGCCGCTTTGCCGGTTTTCTTGGACTATGTTAAACACTTCCCCGATGGGTCAAGTGCACCGAACATGCTTTTCCAGGCTTCCTTTATTTTGGAAACAAAAGGCGAGCATGATCGTGCTTTGCAACTTCGTCAGGAGTTGGTGAGAAAATATCCGAACCATACTTTGGCTCCGGGCGCATGGCTCCGTATAGGTGAGCATTATTATAGCAGAAACAGATGGGGAGATGCTATTAAAGCCTACGAAAGAATCACAAGTTACCCTGCAAATACACCTAGAGAAAGAAGAGAAGCTACTTTAGCCATATATCACTTGGCTGAATCTTATTATAACCAGGCTGATTTTGAAGTTGCCGCACGGAAATTTTGGGAATACATAGACGGTGCGGACAAAGGCAGATTTGTGCCGGATTTGCGCGTTGAAGCTATGGACTTTATGGCAACGGCGTTTTCCGATTTGGACGATGGTATTAAAGTAGCCGATAAATTTATAAGACCCAAAAAGCTTCCATATCAAGATTCTCTTTATTTCCGCATAGGAATGAAGGCTAAAGATCACGATCGCCATGATCAGGCAATTCAGGCTTTTGACTTTTTGCTACAGGCCAACCCAACTTATATAGACGCTCCTCTTGCTGATTTGGCAATGGTTGAAATCTATCTTTTGCAGCAAAAACCGGACAAAGCTCAAGACCAGCGTTTTTTGGTTATTAAACGTTATGACCGCAATTCGCCTTGGTACAGAAGAAACAGTGCCCACAAAGAAAGCGTGGCAAATGCAGAGCGTGCAATTCGCTTGGCAATGATGGATATTCCGGTTTATATGCACTTTACCGCTTCGGAATTGAATAAAAGAGGCGATACCGAAGGTGCGAAAAAGAAATATGCAGAAGCAGTTAAGGCTTATAATGATTTCTTGAATCGTTATAAAAACGAGCCGGACTGGAACGAGTACAGAGTTTATATGAACATGGCCGTTATCTATCATGAGCTTGGTCAGTTTGATAGAGAAGCTGCTGCGTTTAACTGGATTGTAGATGCTGATACCAGCCGCTATGGTCGCCGTCCGCAGAACCTTGGCGTTCTTATAACCAAAAGCGAGGCCGGTTATAATGCGGTGCTTGCAATGGACAGAGCTCGCGAACACGCTTTGAAAACCAAGGCCGGGGGCGACACTGTTAAAGCTTATAGCTTGCCGGAAACCAGAGCGTATTTTGCTCAGGTTGATAGGTACATGTCAAGGTTTGGCAAAGATACTGCTGCGCCGGATTTGGCATACAATGCCGCTATAGTTCACTATCAGGCAAAACAATATAAAACAGCAATTGATGTGTTGCGTAAACTATCTGGAGACTTCCCAAGCCACAAGCACACTCTCCTGATTCGCCGCATGTTGGCGCAGTCTCTCTTAGAAGACGGTCAGTTAGACGAAGCTCAGAATGAGTTCGAGTGGCTGTTCACTCAATATACTGATAGAAGAGGTTTGGGTGTTAGAGATTCCAATGCAGTTACTACAGCAAAAGAAATTGAAACTTCTATTGCGGCTGTGCTTTATCAAAAAGCAGAGAGAGCGGTTAAGAGCGGTCAGCATGTTCAAGGTGCAGATGCCTACGTAGCATTGGTTAAGCGTTTCCCCAGAGCTGAGTTTAGCGATAGAGCTTTGTTTGAAGCTGCAGCAGCTTACGAGCAAGGTGGTCAAAGCACAAAGGCAGCCGAAACTTGGATGCGTTTGCCCAGAGAATACGGCAAGTCTCCTTTGGCGGTTCGTTCCATTGTTCGTGCAGCCCTTGCTTACAAAAAAGACAAGAAATTCACAGAAGGCGCAAGAGCTTACCTCTTTATAGTTGATAACTATCCGCAAGATACCATGGCTATAAATGCGATTTTTGCCGCAGCGCAAACTTTTGACTCAATTCCGGCAAGAGACTCTGCCGCTATAAGAGCAAACAAAAGAATTGTTGCTCAAACCTATGAAATTGGTTTCAAAAAATTCCCCAACCATGAGAAGACTCCCGGCTTGCTTTATAACGCTTGCTTGGCTTACGATGATGCTAGAGATACCAAAGAGGCTATTCGTTGCGCTCGCGACCTAATTAGAGCGTATCCAAAAAGCTCTTATGCTCTTGATGCCGCTTATAGCATACCTTTGGCATACGAGAATGCTAAAGATTGGCCAAACGCCATTAAGGAATACGATTTCTTTGTTAAGAATTATTCAACCGACAAAGAAAAGTTAATCAACGCCTTTACCAAAATGGCACGTGCGCATATGGAGATGAAAGACACCGCTAGGGCAGCGGCTGCCTATAGGAATACCATTACCAACTATGACAGGTATGGTGTTCAGCTCGCTAATTCAGACCCTTCATTTGCAGCAGAGGCTTCCTTTATGCTGGGTGAATTTGAAAGAGTAACCATGGCTCCGCTTGTAATTAGAGGCAACGATAAAGCCAAGTTGGACATGGTTAAAAGGTTAATGACCATTCTGCAGTCTGCAACCGCTCACTATTCAAAGTCAGCTACATACGCTTCTGAAAAATGGACTTTCCGTTCTAGAAACCGCATTGCCGAGCTGTTTGTTGCGGTTGCCGCAAAGGTTCGCGAACAGGAAATTGACGTTAGAGACAGAAGAGGCAATGTTGATAAAGAAAGGCTCTTTGTTGAAAGAATTCAGGTTGTTCAGCAGTTGCCTTCTTATTACGAGCAGGCGCGTCCGCTGTTCCAGTCTAACATTGACCTTGCTCGTGAGCAAGGTTACTACAACCCTGATGTGGTGGCTGCCCAAGACGGTTACATTGAAATGTTCTACCGTGATTGCGAAAACTTCTATCAAGTGGGCAGGGCATTTGCCGAGGCTCCGTTGCCTGATAGCGCAGCTATGGTCAGGGAATACATGGAATTTGAGGGTATGGTTAGAGAAGATGCCGTGATGACCGTGGCAGAAGAACTTGAGCTTTACCGCGAAGAGCTAATGAACAAGAGTCAAACAGCCAAGCAGGGAGCTTTGCCCCGTTGCGCGAGTGGCATAAAGGCTGCCGCCCACTATGGCATCAAAAACAGATGGACGGATAGCTTATTTACCCTTGTTCGGACAATTGATTCGGAAAATGAGATTTTGTCAACGACCATAAAGGAATTTGACCCGAGCACTTTGTTCAGAGATGACCATTATAACAGAACAAAGGCTCGTTTAACGCAAATTGAAGGTTCCGCAGACCTTACGCCTCAAGAAAAGCTAACCACCTATAAGGAAATAGCCTCTGATGCCAAGACTCGGAACGCCAATTTGAGAAGAGAATTGGAAAATTTGAGAAACCAGTGGAGAGCTAGACAGGCACCTCCGCCGGAGGATTCGCCATAAAATTAAAAAAAATGATATAGATTGTCTTTTTTTAAAAAAAATAATCTATATTATACAATGAAAAGTTTCACTCATCCATTAACCATAGGAGTAAAAAAATGGAAATAGTCTTTAATAACACGCTGAAATCATTTAACCCAAGTGAGGCGGGTTGGCAGTTCATGTGGGTCATCTTATTAGTGGGTCTTGCCGGTGTAGGTATAGCCGTTGAGAGATTCATCTATATTTTCCTGCGCTCTTCAAAAGGGCGCGATGCTTTTCTCAAAGATTTCGGTACTTTGGTAGCTGCAAAGAAATTTGAGGAAGCAACCTCTATGTGCAAAGCTTCCAAGCTTCCTATAGCGGCTGTTTTAGGGCCTGTAATAGAGGCTCGTGATAAAGGAAAAGATGCTCTTGTAGCAGCAGCAGATGCCGCATTCTTAACAGAGGCACCTCGAGTAAATAGATATTTATCCGTTATAACACTTATAGCTTCCGTTGCAACGCTCTTGGGCCTTGCAGGAACAATTTTCGGTCTGATTATAACCTTTGATGCTGTGGCTAACAAACCGGCTGCGGAACGCCCGCAAGCACTTGCGAATGGTATCTCTATAGCAATGGGTACAACGCTCTTGGGTCTTGCAGCTGCAATTCCTTTGCTCATGGTTCAGGGCTTTTTGACCATGCTTTCAGAACGCGTTATTCAAGAAATGGAAGAAAAGAGTTTAAAAGTTATCAACTCGTTTGCATAACTTGTAACTTGTAAATTGGAGCTTGCTTATGGCAAAACAGCTTAGAAAAGCAGAAAAGCAAAAAGAAATGGATATGCTGCCGGTTATGGCTCTCATGACCGTTCTTATCCCTGTTATCTTGACCATGGCATCTTTTCAAAAATTGGCCATTGTAGAGGTAAATTTACCTGAAAGGAGCGAGATATCCATGGATAGCGAGCCTCCTCCTCCGGATGATAATGCATTGAATTTGACCGTAGCCATTACCAGGGAATACCTTGAGATTTGGGCACGCGGCGGTTCTTTGCCTCGCGAGTATTATAAGGAAATGTGGACATTCCGTTGCAGAAGCGATGGCGACACAATCACTTATGATCCAGCCACCTTTGTCTATGATGATAAGGGGGCAGCGAAAAATCCACCTAAATGCCAGGATGGCAGGGAGCTGGATTCGGAGAAGTTCAGGTATTCAATAGAAACCATACATCTATGGGCTTTGCATAAGGAGAGTGAAGAAGATCCGGGCAAAATAAAAATGTCCGTTTATAGCAAAACCGACTCCGCTTACTTAGATGGAAACAATGAATTTATCACGGATATATCTTTGGCAAGGCCCGGTTCAACGGTTGCAACTCTAGCTGAAAGCTCCGCTAGGAGGCTTGCTTGCGGGCAATCTGCTCCGGGTGTGGAAGATATATGCTATGATGGCAAACCTGCGATAAGTTTAAGACCTCGCAGTGCTTATGATGAGCTTGCAAAAACTCTCATGATGATTCATAATCGTTTTGTAGATAGCCCTGATGCCGATAACATAATTGTTTTGGCTGATGATGACACGGCTTTTGACAAAATTATCAGTGTTATGGATAGAGCACGTGATTCGGGATTCTTTAAAATCAACCTAGCCAAATTGGCTGCAGGAGGGTAAAATGGCAAGAAAAGTTAGGCAATATGGTGATATGCCTCAGTTTTCACTAACATCCATGATGGACATTATGACCATTATTCTAGTGTTCATGATTAAGCAGGTGGATAGCGAAGGTCAGTTGATAACAGCTGCTGAAAACTTGGTTTTGCCAAACTCAACATCCACAAAAACACCTAAGGAAGTTTCTTTGGGTTTGGTTGTTGATGCAAACTGGGTTTTGGTTGATGGTGATCGGGTTGTGGAAACCAGCATTGTAGCCGGGCAAGACACGCTTTTGGTTGCCGCTTTAGACGAAGTGCTTAAAGATAAGCGCGAAATTGAAAAGCAAGCAAAAATAGCCAGAGGCGAAGCCGATGAAGGTGGTGGTAATATAATTGTGCAGTTAGATAAAAACATGCATTATGATGTGATGTATAAAATCATGGCAACATGCGGCTTTTCGGGCTTTACCAATGTTGCATTTGCCGTTAACCAGTTGAATCCGGAGGAATAACATGGTCGATTCTAAACCAAAAGTTCAAAAACCGCAAAAACCGCAACTGGATCCCTTTGTGGCTTCCATGCTTCCGGAAAGCGATACGCGCACAGGTAGCTTTATGGCTTCGTCTGCAGCGTTGTCACTTTTGCTCGCTGCTTATGCGGCCTTTATCTTTGAAATTGCAGTGGACGAGATTCTATTTGAAAATATAGCATCTGAAGACTTGTCTGCAACCATGAAGATAGATGAGAACAAGGAAGACAAGAAGAAAGAGGAAAAGAAAACCGAGAAACCTCGCAAAAAGCAAGGTGCCGGTGTAAAACCTCGCGGCAAGGGACAGCCAAACGCTCCGCAGACTCGTGGTGTGTTGAAGTTGCTCACTGCAAAAACCAGTGCTGCAAACATGAGTGCTTATAACCTTATGAAAGACCAAAGGTTTGCCAGAGACATAGACAAAGTGTTGAAGGATGTTGCCGGTTTGCAAACTAGTGGTAAAACCGAACTTGGTGGCCGTAGAGGTTCTGCCACGGGTGGCTTTAACGATGGTTATGCAGAAGGTGGTTCCGGTGGTATCGGCGATATGCTTGGCGGTTTGATGGGTGGTAGCGGTGGTGCTATCGGCACAAAAGCCAGAGGTTCGCTGAAGGCTCCGAGTGCAAGAGATATTGATATGGGTAGCGGTGATGGTTCTCGCTCAAGGCAAGAAATCATGGCTGTTGTAAATGCTCGTATGCCGGGCTTACGAAACCTGTACAATAGATATCTGAAGCAAAAACCCGGCTTTAGCGGCAAGGTTACGCTCAGATTTACAATTGCTCCGGGTGGCGATATTATCAGCATTACCATAACTGATAGCACCACAGGTTTCCCTGAGTTTGATAACGCCATTAAAAATATGGTTGCTACTTGGAAATGGAAAGCCATTAAGAGCGGTAACACAACACCAACCATTCCATTTAACTTCACGGAATAAGTCTTAACTATGATTCGCTTGATTAAAGGATTTTTTTTGATTTTTCATGTTAATCCTTTAATCATGTAAATCGAGGTTCAGACAATTTAACATATGAAAATTACAAATACAGAATTTCAGCTTCTCAGGGATTACATTGAAGAGCAATGTGGTATTTGCTTGAATAAAGACAAGGCCTATTTGCTTGAAAATAGGCTTGCTTCTTTTATTGAAACTTATAAGTGCAAAGACTTTTCAGAGTTCTATTATATTGTGAAGAGCGGGCATCACAGGGATTTGAAAGATAAACTCATAGATGCTATGACTACCAATGAAACTTTGTGGTTCAGGGATACTCATCCGTATTCTATTCTCAAAGAGAAGATTTTGCCCAGTTTTACCCAAGCGGTTAAGGATGGCAAAAAAAATAAAATTAAAATTTGGAGCGCAGCCAGCAGCACCGGTCAGGAGCCTTATAGCATAGCCATTACCGTGCGTGATTTTTGCATGGGGCAGAACATAATTAAAAAAGAAATGGTGCAGATAATAGCAACGGATATTTCGGATTCTTGCCTTGCAAAAGCCAAGGCCGGCAAGTACGATAGCGTTGCCATGAGCAGGGGAGTTTCTCCGGAGCAGTTAAACAGATATTTTGTGAGAGATTCTGCAAACTCTTATTCTATTAGCCAAGAGATTAAAGACATGGTTAAATTTCAAAAGTTTAACCTGCAAGATAATCCCATTATTTTGGAGCCAAGTTTTGATTTGGTATTTATGCGTTATGTGGCTATTTATTTTAACGATCAATTTAAAAAAGGTTTATACAGCAGGCTTGCTAGAATTCTTTCTCAGAGGGGTTTTTTAGTAGTTGGCGCAGTCGAAACGCTCAGAGGTCTAAGCGAAGACTTCGAAATGCTAAACCACGCCGGCGGGTTGTATTACCAGTGTAAGCGTTGATGCAGAGTTTCGTTGGCTGGGAAGCGATACGCTGAGTTACATTGGTTGGGACATGGGACAAGCGGCGTGCTAAACTACGTTGGTCGGGACATGACTATGCACAAGTTTATGGCTCATATCCCAGCCAACGTAGCTTTGCATGTCGCTTGTCCCAGCCAACGAAACTCAGCGTATCGCTTGTCCCATGTCCCAAAACAACGTTGCTATACTCCCCATTCCCCATTCCCCATTCCCAGACATTGAGTATTTACTATATTAACTTCGTGCGACTACACAATTTAATATCAAGGATACGTGGCGAGAGCAAGACGGTGGGTTTAGACATAGGTCACCGCTTGGCGAGAGTTGCTGTTGTTGAGCATAAACAAGGTATGAAAGGAACTTTGTTGGCTCTGGAACAAGAGACTATTCCAGAAGGAATTGTGGTAGACAATGAAATACGCAATGTTTCCGTTTTAATAGATAGAGTCCAAACCCTGCTCACTAGAGCCTCGCCCGGAGGCATAGATGGTGATTTTTTAATCTCGGTGAATTGGACTTCCGGGATTTTATGCGACAAAATGCTGGTAAAGCCTGTACCTAAGGTTCCCGAAAGAGAGCTTATACTGCAAACTGCCCAAGGCAGACCACCCTTTGACGATGCCGGCAATATTTTAGACTACTCCATTTTGGAATACAAAGAAGAAGGCATAGAGGCAATGATAGTGGCAGCTAAAAAAGATAGCCTGACCGCTTGGATAAATTTATTCCAGGCACTGAACATAAAACTTTGCGCCATAGATGTAGATGCTTTTGTTTTGAGCAATATATATTCCGCCTCAAGAGCAGATATTTCCGGATTATCATCGGGAGGAGAGGCGGAAATGGATGAATCGGTTTTGCTTCTGAATTTTGGGCACGGCAAATCTTACGCTGCTCTTTTGCGGAATGGGCACTTTAGCACGGCCCGCTCAATATTGGGCGGTTCGGTTTCCGATTTGCAAGAGCAACTGTCCGGACCATTGGGAATATTGCCCGAGCAGAGCGGGGAATTGCTTATGGGAACCGGAGCTAGAGACTCGGAACTGGATGATTCCAAAATAAAATTTGCAACAGAATTTGTTTTTGAAGAAGTAGCCATGAAAGTCGACACCGCACTTCGCTATTTCAGTTCAGCCGACAATTATAAAAAACCAACTAAAATGGTACTTACGGGTGGAGGCTCAAATATAATTGGTTTGGAAGCATTCCTTGCAGACAGGTTATCCGTGCAATCTGTGCAATTAAATCCGTTTAAAAATGTAGAACTGGACAAAAGTCGCTTTCTTGGAGTTGATTGGAACACTGCTGCCAGCACATACTCTGTTGCTTTGGGTCTTGCCCTGAGGAGATTTTAATGGCAAACCTGCAAAGAAATAGTTCATTTATTGAAATAAATCTTTTACCTTCAGAGTACAAACGCACTAAGGTAGATTTGTCTTGGCTTTCCGATGCACGTGTTGTGTGGTCAACATTTGCGCTCATCTTGGTATCTGTGGTTATGCTGGCCGTGTATGTTTACATAACAGACACTATACACGAACTGGAAAAGGCCGTTGGGCAAACCAAGCAAGCCGTTGAAAAAGAACGACCTCTGCTCGAAAAGATAAAAGAACTGGATGAGAAATTGGCAGTTATAAAACGAAAGAGCGATGCTCTGCGTTCCATACAAGTTAGCCGCAAGCGCTGGGTCATTTTGTTTGAAGATTTATCCACCGCGCTTCCACACGGAACTTGGATAACCGGAATAACGCAAAGCGGAGACCAAATGGATATAAACTGCTCCACATGGAATTTTGCGGAGGTTGCACTCTACATGCTCAGGCTGGAGCAAAAAGAAAGTGTTACCGGAGTTTCCCTTACAAGCATAAGCGCAGTTAGAATGAGTGATGAAGAGGCTTATAATTTTTCGCTTAAAGTTGCATTTAATTCGCAGCTAGGCATGGAAGATGGGGCGCGTTAGGAGGTTTGATGGCTGTTTCAAATTTTGACATAAGAGACAAGAAGAACATATATCTCGTAGTTGCAATTCTCGCTTGCTTAGGTTCGGGTTATTCATTTTATGATTTTATTTGGACAAAGTTCCAAAAAGAAAAACAGCATCTTGTGGAGGAACAAAAAAACGCTCAAGATGAGTTGGATAGAATTAATGCGCAGAGACCGCGTATCCCAATGTTGGAAGCCGATTTGCGAAATGCAGAAATTGAGTTTGACAGATTAAAAGAAATGTTCCCCGAAGAAGAGAAGGTTCCCATTCGCTTGCAAGATTTATATGCGGTGGTTAGAGCTTCGGGTGTTAACATCCAAGCGTTTAGACCTGCCGGTTCGCAAGTTCAAGAACATTTTGTGGAAAACAATTATTCTTTTAATGTCAATGCCGGTTACCATATGCTGGGTGAGTTGTTTGCAGAAATAGCAAACTTCAATTATCCTACCACCATAAATAATTTAAAGTTAGTTCGTTCCGGTGTCATAGCCCAAGAGGTTAAAAAGGCGGAAGATCACGGATGGGATCCTATAACAATGGGTGTTTCTTTTGATTTAACTACGTTTACATCGAGGAAGCAATGATTATGAAAGGCAAGTTATTTTTGATTTTGGCAATATTTTTTGCAGTGTCTAATGCTCAGGATTTGCATCGTTTTTCTGTTATGCCCCCGAGAATTACAAATGTTTCAGTGCAAAAAAATTCGGAATGGGAAAAACTTTTGATAGTTTTAGATTTTGATATTCCCAAAAATGTGACTCCTGTGATAACGGATTCTACGGTTGAACTGTCATTTTTTGATGCGCCGAATTATTCGGATTTGTTTAGAACGGTTAATAGCACATTCTCAAGAGGTTTGGCTTGGAACAATGGCAAGCTCACTATATTTTTATATCGCGGCAGAAAACCGGCTGTTATGATTATGAAAAACAGGTTGCTTTTGCAACATGAAACAAGGCCGGGCAGGTTGGAGAATTGGCAGGCCACATCAACAAGCGTAAAGGGTTCAAATTTCTTTTTGCCGAGTTATGAACCTTTAGCTCAGAGCACATCTGATTTTGCAAGAACCATGGAGCGGAGACCCATGACAATTCCTTCTCTTGCGCAAACAATACAAGTTAAAAGAACGGATGCTTCTTATTTGGTAGCCGAAGATGTGATATCCGTTTTTCCCACTCCTAGTGAAGGCAGGCCTATAGGTGCTTTGGAATTTGGCGATCGTTTGAAAGTTTTAGATAGGCGCGACCCATATTATAAAATACGCCACGGCGACAGAGAAGGTTTTGTGTTTCAGCGCGATGTTCTTTTAGAAGCACAGCTTACCACTTCTCAAAAAGACAAGCTTCGCCGCTTGAGAAAAGATTCGCCGGGCGGTGCGGATAGTGTTGCTTATAAGTTTGGCTGGAGAGATAGCGATAGAATTGTTTATAGCTCCTATGGTTCCAGAGATCCTTTTGTAGAGGTTAAGAACTTTGGAAGCGAAGGCATTAACATTGATAATTTAATTTTGGCAGGCGTTGTTTATGAAAATGAGATGCCTATGGCTCTTTTTTCTGATAACAAAATTAGAGGGCAATCTTACACTCTTCACGAGGGCGACACCATTAATAACGGCAGAGTACTTAAAATTTCAAGAAACGAAGTGCTGTTCCTGTTGCAGGAATATGGCGTGAGCCGTCGTTATAAAATGTCTTTGCCCGATAAATTTGGGGGTATTAAATGAAAAGGGGTTCAATGAAAAAAAGCTTCGTGACAAGTATCTTGCTTGTTCTAACTCTAACACTTTCTTCCTTTGCTGCCGTAGGCGATAGCAAAAGGTATGATATGACCTTTGTGGATGCGGATTTCCAGTCTGTTTTCCATTCAATATCCCGGCTTGCAAACCGAGACATCTTGCTTGCTCCTGATGTTCAAGGAAGGCTTTCCATGACAGTCACTCAAAAAACGTGGCTTGAGATGATGGAGATTGTGTGCAACCTGTACGATTTAACATGGCTTTTTGAGAGCAATTACATAAGCGTTCAAAGAACTGCTACTTATCAGCACAAGATAATTATGGAATCTGAAAAGCGCGAGCAAAGTGACATGGTTGCACCGCTTGCAAGGCGTAGCTTCCAAATTAAACATGCCTCCGCTGCTGAGATGGCTTCTGTTTTGCAAACTATTAAGTCTTCGCGCGGAAACATTTCCGTGATAGAGCGCAACAATGCCATTATAGTTTATGATACCGAAAAACGTTTGGAACAAATGCAAAATACTCTGAACGAATTGGATATTGAAACTTTGCAAATTGTTATCACTGCAAAATTGGTTGTTGTTGACAGCCGCCTTGCAAATGATTTGGGAATAGACTGGACTAATGTAAATGTTAGCGGTTCAAGAATGAGTGCTACTTTTGAAAATACACCAAGTATGGCCGGTATAGTTATGAGCAATGAAACTGTCACCGAGATTGTGAAGCCCACAACTGCATTGACGGTTAATGCCTTTGACAAAAACATGACCGCTAGAATTGCAAATATTTTGAGTGATTCTCGTTCTGAAATTTTGGCTAGCCCGCAAATTTCAACTTTAGATCACACTGAAGCTACCATTTTTATGGGAGATGAAATTTCCATCAGAATTGTAGATGCAGCCGGTCAATCCGCTCAGCAGTTGGTGGAAAGCGGTATAAAGCTCACGGTCACTCCTCATATTGCCGGCGATAACAGAATTTTGCTGGACTTGTATCCGGAAAACAACAGCTATAGCTACGACGAAAGAGGCAACGTTGTTATTAGCAAACAATGGGCGCAAACCAAGGTTGTTGTTTCAGATGGCGAAACCATTGTGATAGGTGGCTTGACCAAAAATGATGAGATGGAAACGGAAACCGGAATCCCATTCTTAAAAGACATTCCCATTTTGGGATATTTGTTCAAACATACAAGAAAAGAAGTTACTAAAAAAGATTTGGTTATATTTGTTACCCCACGCATAGTGCGCAACTACCTGTCTAATGCACCGGTGGCTAGAGCTTCGACTCCCGCTCCTGCTCCTGCTCCCGCTGCTGTGCCTGCTCCCGCTCCCGCTCCCAAAGCAACAGCGGTAGAAGCAGTAGAAAGCGATGACTATGATTACGATGGCTGGGAATGATACTTGGAATTATTTACCTAGTATTGCCATTTTTAATGGCGTTTCCAGCTTCGGTAGCTTTTGTTAAATGGAGGAATTCCTCCTTTAAAGATAAACAGCTCGCTCTGGAATTTTGTGGCTTTTTTTCATTTTTTCTTTTTAATTTATTTTTCTCATATCAATATTTATTTCTATCATCAGCTTACGGTTTCACCTCTAAAATCATAGACCCCTTCTTTTTTCTGTTTTTAATCCAAAAAGATTTATCTTATACTATCAGCAAAAAAAGCCAAAAGCGTCTTTTGATTTTGATGTTTGAAAATTTATTTTTGCAGATATTTGTATATGTGTTATCAAAAAATGTTTATGGTTATGATTTGTTGCATTTATTTGCTATGTTGTTTGTTATTTACATATCGCTTCGCATTGGCGAAGAATATTACAGAACGGCTTATATTCCAAAAATATCAAGGTATTTGATAATTGCGCTTGCAATCTTGTGTCTTTCGTTTGATGCCCATATATTTAGGCTTCTTTTGATTTCCATGATATTTTATGTTAGTTTAGAGCGGAGGCAGTCCGAGCTTCATGATTTGCAGATGGAAACGCAAAATCTCCTTGTTCAGCAAACCGGATTTAAGAGTATGATGCATGAAATTTCCAATTCAATTAAGGATTTTTCAAACAAAAAAGATGCGGCGAATTCTTATTTAGAAAGTTTGTGCGATTTTCTGCTTATTAAAGGGGCGGCCATTTATGAGTGGGAGAGCAGCAAAAATTATTTCTCTTGCGTGGCAGTTACCGGTCTTTATTTTCCGCTTGGCATAGGTAGCGAAAAGTTATTTACCAGAATGGATTTGCTGCGCGAAATAGCTTTTAAGCAGCAGATAAGAGATCAGAAGTCCATGATTTGGAAATGCGGGCACGGCGGAGCTGGCATACACTTGAGCCATTCCTCAGATAATATGGAAGAGATATTTGGGAATTTATCTCAAGAGATGCATTCAATAATACTCATTCCGCTTTTGCAGGAATCTGAGCTTTTGGGTGTTTTGGTTTTGCAAAATAAAAAAGACAATGATTATTTAACGGAAGCGGATTTCAATGTAGCTAAAGCTTTTGCTAATTTTGCGGCTATCATTTTGAGCACCAGCCGCATGGCGGCACAGAAAAATGAAAATTTGAGAATGTCTATGGAACTTATTTCCGGTAATGTTATTCAGAATTCTTTATTTACGCATGATATTCCACAAATAGACGGAATAGATGTTTCGTTTTTAATGTTGCCGGCAAAGGAAATAGGCGGAGATTATTATGATTTTTTTGAAAAAGACGATAAACTCGGTGTGGTTATAGGGGATGTTAGCGGCAAGGGTGTTTCTGCCGGTCTTTTGGTTGCCATTATGCAAACATATTTGCAAAATAAGTATAAAGAAGAAGATGATTTGAAAAAGTTGATAGTTGGTTTAAATGATTATTTATCTCGTAAAATAGAGAATGGAATGTTTGTGACTTTGCTGTTTTTTGAATGGGATTCAAGGCAAAATAAGTTACGTTATGTCAGTTGCGGTCATGAGCATATTTTGCATTTCCGTTCCAAAAGCCAAACCATTGAGCGCATTCGTTCCGGTGGTCTTGCTCTTATGATGGATTCCGATATAGAGCCATACATTAAGGATTGCGAGCTTGCTGTGGAAGAAGGAGACTCGGTGATTTTATATACAGATGGCATAACCGAAACATTCAATACCTCAAGGGAAATTTTTGGGCTTGAACGGTTTGTGAATTTTTTTGAGAATCATCCTATAAACAGAAATTCAGTTGAGAAACAACTCCCGCGTCTCCTTGAGGATTGGCGTGGCGAAGCAATGCAATCAGATGATATCACTTGTGTTCTGATGCAGTTTTAATGCAACTCTTAATTGATGACTCCAAAAGCGAACAGTACTAAAAGAATTATTCCCATGCCTGTGCGGTACCATGCAAATGGAACAAAGTTTCTAGTTTGAACGAATTTCAAAAGCCACACCACAGTGAGCCATGCGGAAATTGTTGCAATAATGTATGCGACAATGGCTTCTAGCGAAAACAAATCTGTTGCATTTCCATTTTTAATTTCTCTGAATAATTCATAACTTCCGGCAGCAAACATTGTTGGGATGCCAACCAAAAAAGAAAATTTGACTGCCTGCGGGCGAGCAAGCCCTACTATGAGAGCTGCCATAATGGCCATACCGGAGCGTGAGGCTCCGGGGAAAATTGCCGCAACCATTTGCCCAATAGCAACAGCTACAACCACCGCCCATGTTAGGTCTGCTTTTAAATCTCTTTTTTTATTGTACTCCACTGCAAAAATAATAAGACCGCCTATTAGCAATGCAAGCGCAACCGGTAAAATAGTTTCCGGTAATTTTATTCCGCACATTTTTGCAATAAAACCGCCTATTCCTGTGAGAAAAAAAGCGGCAGATAATTTTAAAACATAGTCTTTGGTAGCGGGTTCTTTCCTGTTAATAAAAAAACCGGATATATCTTTCCAAAACACAAGCGCGCAAGCGGCTATTGGCCCAACTTGAACCAAAACATAAAATGCGTCATTGAAATCAGACTTTAAAAAACTGTTGGCAATCAACATGTGTCCGGTTGAAGAAATCGGTAAAAATTCCGTTAAACCCTGCACCAAACCAATAATTATAGCATCAAGCATTTATGGAATATAGAAAATACGATTAAAACTAAATCACAGATTAAAATAGCGATAATTCCCCTCGGGGGAGGAGAAGTCGCCGTTTGCGAGGTGGGACTAATGCACCGCTATGCGCTTTACAGTGCCTTTACGGTATTCGATGTACTGCTATAGTTTTGCCCAACCAGCCAGCCTACATTGCTTTCGCTCTTAACTTCTCCAATAAAGTAGCAGTTGTTCATAGTGGTAAAGGCATGGTTGCCAACTAATCCGCCAACTCCGCTTTTTCCTGCTACTATGCCGGAGAAATGGCTGTTGAAGGCAAGCAGAAAAAACGACGGCACATGGCTACGGTGGAACCTGTTTGGGGAACGCTGCTGAACTTCATGCGCATGAAAAAAGTTCATACGATAGGCAATGCGCTGGCGAATAAACAGATCTTGATGGCGGCGGCAACATACAATCTTAAGAAACTCATACTCTTTCAGGGTGTTGGATGTTATCCCTAGCGCTTAGGGGAAAGTTGAGGGCTAGGGGTAGTGGCTGGTTATGATAGGCCAAGCTGGCGTTTAGCTTCGGGTAAAGACACACCGCTCTCCAAAAGGGTAAGAAGTTTTGTTGCACCCTCTTTCACGCCGCGACCAAAGCCTTCTTCACGACCAGCTTCCCAGCCTTCTTCCTTGGCGTACTTCAATGCAGCATACCTGTCACGCTCATTCTTCATAGCAGCCTCATAGCTATCTCTCTCTTCTAAGGTAAAATTAGAAATTCGAGCAATATCAAAAATCTTGTCAAACACTTCTTCATTGAACTCGGAAGGTTTTTCCCTAAGCCTGTGAGCGTTACGCAAGGAAAACATGAGCCTATCCTGCAAGGTCTTGCACTCACCCTCGGATTTGTGGAACTTGCCAAGCCGAACAAATACCAAATTTATGTAACCATACCTGATTTTTGGGTAATTGTCATTGGAAAGAGAAAGATATTGAACAATATCATCATTTCCAAAGTCAAGATCAAAACTGAGGAAGCTTAGAGAATAAACTGCCGGGTAGTTAAAATCCCATTTTCCTTTTTTACCACTTTTGGTTATCGCCATGCAAGCGTAGAAAAGAACTCTTTTGATAAAATAAGCCTGCTTTCCTACCTGAACCTCAACAAGAAACTTGCTCCCTTGGGAATCTTCGCAGCGTATATCAAAAATAGCACCCCTATCTTTTATGGTTTCTCCCGGAACATAAGGGTTCTTGATATCCACATCCACAATTGAGTATGCTAGTTTTTTTGCCAAAAATACGTTGAGCATTACAATAAGCGGCTCTTTGTCTTTTTCGTTGGCGAATGTTTTTTTGAAGGGCATATCCACCGTTAAATCGGCGTAATATCCTGCGTCAGCTTCTGTATTAACATCGGCATCCATATTTTTTTCGACCATAGCTGGTTCTCCTATTTGGTTTATATTTAGTTAGACGGAAAAAACGGGAAAAATAATTTTAAAAATGCAAAAAAAATGCAAAGTGCAACTATCTGTTGTCATTTGCTGTGATTTTGAGCTAATTTCGTCGTTTTATTTGATAATTGTAAAAACAATGGTTTTTGCATTGCCTATACCCCACACCCCATACCCCATACCCCACACCCCATACCCTATACCCAAGCGAGTAAATCAGCATTTACTATATTACCCAAGGAAAGGAAATAAAATAATGGCAGAACCTGCAAAAATTTTAATAGTTGATGACTCCCGAGTGTTTCGGAGCATACTGGAAAAAATAATTTCCACGATACCTGGTGTTCAGGTCGTTGGCGCTGTTGATAGCGGCTTGGCTGCTATTGAGTTCTTGCGAATGCGCGCGGTAGACCTTATGACCCTAGATGTCGAGATGCCTGAGCTTGATGGGCTGGAAACGCTCAAAAAGATGCACGCTAGCAAAAGTCAGCTAAAGGCTGTTCCCGATGTGTTAATGATAAGCTCATTAACACGTACAGGCTCAGACACTACCATGAAGGCTCTTGAGTTCGGAGCTTTTGACTTTATAGCGAAGCCTGCAACTGAGATTCCAGGCTCTCAGGAAAGTCTGGGGCGAATGCTAAATACAGCAATAGGAGCGTGGGCTTCTCGCAGAAGCAGAGGGGTTCGGACTACAGCAGCAGCTTTGCCCACAAGCGCTCGCCCTGCTACCATGATCGGGTCGGGAAAGCCGCCTACACCTGCCCCTGCTCCTGCAGGCTTCACATATAACCTCCGACCTTCCACACACACAAAACCGGTTATGGCAATAGTTATGGGCATCTCCACCGGAGGCCCAAAATCTTTGGCAGAAATGCTTCCTAAACTTTGCTCAATGACAACTCTGCCAATCATGCTGGTGCAGCACATGCCACCTAACTTCACAAAGTCTTTGGCAGATAGCCTTAGCTTAAAGTGCAGCCATACGGTTGTAGAAGGTTTGCATGGCACTGTAGTCAAAGATAAAACGGTTTATATTGCTCCGGGTGGCTCGCACATGATAGTAAGACCCAGAGGCGCAGAATATGTTTTGGAAAACAATCAAGACCCACCTGAAAACGGTTGCCGTCCCAGCGTGGATGTTTTGTTTCGCTCCGCAGCGCTAGCCTACCCCCCTGACTCTCTTATTGGAGTTGTGCTAACAGGTATGGGCAATGATGGCGCTCCGTCTATGCACATTTTAAAAAATAAATCTGCTTATCTAATAGCACAAGATGAAGAAACTTCGGTTGTATTCGGTATGCCTCGCGCAGCCGCAGCAACAGGTTTGCTAAATAAGGTTGCCCCCTTAATGCGCATTCCGGAAGCAATAGTTGAACGTATAAACATGGGCAAAAGGTAGGGTAAGTCTATGGCAATGACTCAAGAGGAATACAAGAGTATAACAGCATACGTCTTTGATATATGCGGAATAGTTTTGGGAGATGACAAACAATACTTGGTTGAGCAACGCTTAACTCCGGTCTTAAGCGAACTTGGTTGCACTAATTTTACGGATTTAGCTAAAAGACTAAGTTCCGGAGTGACTAACTTTTTAGTTCGCGAAAAGGTATTGAACGCAATGACCACAAATGAAACATCGTTTTTCAGAGACGAGCATCCGTATGTGGCATTCAGAGAAAAAATTATGCCGGATATGCTGGAGCGCGTTAAGCAACGCAAGGAACGTCCTTGGCAGCGCAGAGGTCCAAAGGTCTCCATGTGGAGCGCGGCTGCGAGCACAGGGCAAGAACCTTACTCCATGGCTATGATTATTAGCGATGTGGTTGCCACAAAAGGCATGGGTTTGGTCACAATGGAAGATTTCGGCATTTTGGGCACGGATATTTCGTCAAAAGTTTTATCAAAAGCTATGGAAGGCAAATATGGGCCTTTGGATGTGGCTCGCGGTTTAACTCCTGATATGCGAAACAGATATTTTGTGAAAGAAGACGAATTTTTTGTGGTGAATGATAAAATTCGTAAGCTGGTGGAATTTAAGGCTTTTAACATTCAAGACCCTTTTACGCAAATAGGTTCATTTGATGTTATATTTTGTCGCAATATTCTAATATATTTTACGGATGATGCCAAGAAAAAAATTCTGTCTCAATTTTATCAAATTCTTGCCCCCGGCGGTTATTTGCTTTTAGGTTCGGCAGAGAATATGTATAATTTGAATAATGATTTTGCAACGGAAAGGTATGGAGCTACGACTATTTACAGGAAGCATTAAGAAAAAGTGGAGACAAGCTCTGCAATACAAAATAAAATCAAAGAACTTAGCTTCAAATTAAATGAAGCTAATCGTCTTTATTACGAAGGACAGCGCACTCTTTTTTCTGATTTTGAATTTGACACAACTCTAAAAGAGTTGGAGGCTTTGGAAAAACAGTATCCGGAATTTAAGCAACCCGATTCTCCTACGCAAACTATTGGCAAAGAAACTCCGGGAAACTTTGCGCGCATTGCCCATAAAATTCCAATGCTCTCCATTACGAATACATACAATGAAACCGAGGTTTTGGAGTGGGAGCGGCAGCTTCAGGGTTTAATAAACGGTGAGATTGAATATGTTTGCGAAATGAAAATCGATGGTGTTAGCATGTCGCTTTTATACAAAGATGGAAAGTTGGTAAGAGGGCTTACGAGAGGTGATGGAGAGGCAGGCGATGATGTTACCGCAAACATAAAAACCATAAAAGATATTCCGCACATTTTGGCAAATGCCCCAAGCGGAGAGCTTGAGATTCGTGGTGAAGTTTATATGGAACATTCCGCATTTGAAAAATTAAATGAAGAGATGATTTCACAAGACAAACCCGCCTACGCAAACCCAAGAAACACCGCTGCCGGCAGCTTGAAGCTAAAAGACTCAAATGAAACGGCAAAAAGAAATTTACGCTTTTTTGCATATCAAATATTAGAAAATGGCGAGTTGCATAGCGGTAATTTAGCCTTTCTTGAAAAGCTTGGTTTTAGGGTTTTTGAGTATTTTGTTAAAGATTCTACACAAGGGATTTTTGATGCTTGGGCTTATTTTGATAATTTGAGAAAAACTTTGCCTTTTGATGTTGATGGGATGGTGGTAAAGGTTAATAGCATTTCTCAGCAAAGGGATGCCGGCAAAACATCAAAGGCGCCTCGTTGGGTTATAGCTTATAAATTTAAAGCGGAGCGGGTTTATTCAGAGGTTTTGAGTGTTGATATGCAGGTTGGGCGAACTGGAAAAATTACTCCGGTGGCAAATTTAAACCCTGTTCGGTTGGGCGGAACTACTGTGAAAAGGGCAACCCTTCACAACTTTGATGAAATAGAAAGATTGAATTTGCAAATAGGCGATTTTGTGGGTGTTGAAAAGGCCGGAGAAATTATTCCGCAGATTGTGGAAGTTTTGGTTGAGCGGCGAACTGCAAATGCCGTGCCTATAAATGAGCCTGAATTTTGCCCTGTGTGCGGAGAGAGTTTGCAAAAAGAAGATGTGGATTTGCGTTGTGAAAATTTGCAGTGCAAAGCGCAATTGCAAGGTTTTTTGGAATACTTTGTTTCGCGAAAAGTTATGGAAATCGATAACCTTGGGCGAGCTTTGATTGAAATGCTTTTGAGCAAGGATTTGATAAAAGAGGTTTGGGATATTTACAAACTGAAAAAAGAAGAGTTATCTGTTTTGGAGGGAATGGGCAAGAAGAGTGCGCAAACTGTTATAGATGGCATTGCAAAAAGCAAGGATAATAGTTTGGAGAGGTTGATTGCGGCTCTTGGCATTCGCCATGTTGGGGCTAATGGCGCAAAAATTTTGGCTAAATATTTTAAAACTTTGGATGCTCTTGCTTTGGCAACGGAAGAGGAGCTGGTTAGCATAAACGGAATTGGCGAGGTGATTGCGCAGAGCATTTATAATTTCTTTCACTCTCCCCTTGGCGAAGACTGGTTAAAAAAGATAAAGGATATAGGCATAAATACGGAATACAAGGGTTCAAGCGGCACGCTTTTTTTTGGGCAAACTGTGGTTTTAACAGGAACATTACCAACTTTGGGCAGAGAAGAAGCTAAAGCCATTTTAGAGGCCAATGGAGCAAAAGTGAGCAGTTCGGTTAGCAAAAAAACCTCTTGGGTACTTGCCGGCGAAAATGCAGGTAGCAAGCTGGAAAAGGCAAAAGAGCTGGGAATCCCGGTTTATGGAGAGGAGCGGTTAACGAGTTTTTGACAGGTCATTTATTTCGGTTATATACATAGAAACATGACATTTTTTCATAAAAAATTTGAAAAAGGGCTTGTTTTTAAACTTTTATTTTCTATATTTACTTCTCAGAATAATAAAAAAGGGAACTTTCTTATGAAAAAAGCATTATTTGCTATTGTTGCGGCTAGCTCCTTGCTGTTCGCTGAGTCTTATCAGGTTAATACCCTTAGCGCAAAGCAGTTGGGTATGGCTCACACCGGAGCAGGCATAAAGCTTGGTTCGGAGAGTATGCATTTTAACCCTGGCGGTCTAGGCTTTGTGAATAAAAAGCTGGATATTTCTGCCGGCGTAACCTTTATTATGCCAGAAGTGGAATTTCGTGGGGAGAAAGGCCTTGCTACCACTACTCAAATGGGAACGCCGCTCTATGTTTATGCAGCATCCAGCATAACAGACTGGCTATCTGCAGGTCTAAGCTTCACAAGTCCTTACGGCAACTCTGCCGACTACGGCAAAAACTGGGAAGGCGCAGGTCTTTTGCAAGACATTTCTTTGCAAGTTTTTGCCTTGCAACCTACTGTTGCTTTTAAATTCGGCGACATAAGCGTTGGTGCAGGTCCGGCTATCTATTTCGGAAGCTTTGAACAAAGCAAAGCATTGATTGCTCCTGGAGATTTGAATAAGCATCCGCAGCTTGGAGGTACGCCTTATGCAACTAAATACGCAGAAACCAGCGCTGTGTCTGCAACGTTTTCCGGTGATGCCGACGTAGCTGTGGCTGTCAATGTTGGTGCCATGTATGATGTAATCCCAGATAAGCTTACCCTTGGTGTTGCTTATCGTTCTGAAGCGCAGGCAAAAGTAGCAAAAGGCGAAACAAAAGTAAACTATGCAGATGAGGCAGATGCTGCTATATTTGCAGCCGGATTGCCCAAGTTTGAAGACGGTACTTTTTCAGCAGAGCTTCCGTTGCCGGCAAACTTAAATGCCGGTGTTTCTTTTCGCCCAATAGACAAGTTGCTTTTGGCTTTTGATTTTCAAATGATATTTTGGGGCACTTATAAAGAACTTGCTTTGGATTTTACTGATGATGTTACTATGCCTTTTGTCACTCCCGGAGGAATTATAGATGTTCCTCTTCCCAAGCCAATCTCAAAGAAAAACTACAAAGATGCTTTTGCTTATCGCTTTGGTGCGCAGTACACTGTTATAGACCAGTTGGATGTGCGTCTTGGTATGTATTTTGATGAAACCCCTGTGAAAAGCGAATACCTAACACCGGAATCTCCCAGCACAAATAAACTGGGTTCCACTGTAGGTCTTTCTTTCCGCCCAATTCCAGATTTATCCATTGATGCTGCGTTCCTTTACACAAATGGTGGCGGCACTTTTGGCAGAGATGCAAAATCCGGCGAAAAAGTGGATAGCAATGGCAGCAAAGACGGCCTTAATGGACGCTACGATGTTCAGGCATGGGTACCCTCAATTGGTTTGAGTTATAACTTCTAATGCAACTTAAACACAAATTACCATTAATTTTATTTGTGGGTTATGTGCTTCTAACGGGAGCACTTGTTGCCTATGCATTGTACAGTTCGTATAAAACACGAAGGGTATCTCAATTCGAGGCGGCAAAAGCCCAAGCTCGGAATTATTCCGAGGAAATAGCAACTTTTATATCAGAAAAAGCAGGCGAACTCAAAAGCTTGAAAAACAGTATGGAAGTTGGAAACAATGTTAATGTGAATTTTGTGAATGCTGCACGTGCAGACAAACCGTATTTAACGGAGCCGCATGAACTTAATGGAAAAAAAATAATAACCATTAACTACCCATTTATTATAGATGGAAAATTTGCAGGCATGGCAGGCTTGAATTTGGAACAGGAAACAATTCAAAAAGAACTGCTCAATGGAATGCGAAATGATTCAATGCATGCTTATGTGGTTTTTGTGCCGAATAGTAGCTTGCCTGCCGATTTACAAACTGCCATGAACAATGGCGAAGAACGCGTAATTATTCAAAAGAGCAATGTGACCGGAGATCTTTCCGTTATGGCTTATGTTCCCTTGCCGGCCAAAGGATTTGATGCACCATGGGCTGTGGGGTACATAGTGTCTGATGATATTTTGCGGAGCGAAGAATTGGGAGTGAGGTACAGAACTTTAAGCCAGCTTTTATTTATTGATATTTTATGGGGTTTATTTTTGTTATGGTTAATGTCTAGGGTTTTTAGACCTTTGACTAACGCGGTAAAATTACTTGGCAAAATGACTGAGGGTGAAGGCGATTTGACCATTCGCTTGGAAGATCGCGGCAAAGATGAGATTGGGCAAATGTCAAAGAGTTTGAACAGGTTTATAGAAAAGCTTCACTCAACAATAAAAAGAACCCAAAAAGATTCTAAGAGCCTTCTTGGCACTTCTTCCGCTTTATATACTTTGTCTGGCAATTTATCTCATTCCTCGGAAACCTCGCTTGTGCAATCTGAGAGTGCATCTAAGGCTACAGGAACGGCCAGTGAGAATGCAAAGACCATAGCCGGTGATGCGCGGCGAACGAGCGCAAATGCAAACGAGCTTGCAAGCACGGCAGAGCAAATGAGCATGAACATGAATTCCGTGGCAAGCGCCGTGGAAGAACTCAGCGCAAGCTTTGCCGAAATAACCGGAAACACCGATGAATCTCATGCCATAGCAAGCGATGCTACCAAAAAATCCAGCGAAGCCACTAAGGTTATGAACGAGCTTGGCACTGCCGCTAAGGAGATAGGTCATGTTACAGAGATTATAAAACGGATAGCAGATAAAACAAATTTACTCGCGTTAAATGCCACCATTGAGGCAGCGAGCGCAGGTGCTGCAGGCAAAGGTTTTGCTGTTGTTGCCGGCGAAATCAAGGAACTTGCCAACCAGAGTGCGCAAAGTGCAGACGACATTGCTCGCCGCATAGATGGTATTCAAGTTGGCACAAACAATGCTGTTGAAGTTATAAGCAGCGTATCTGAAATAATAAACAAAATAAACTCTTCCGTAGACGAGATTGCCGGCAGTGTTAGGCAGCAGACCGAGGCCAGCAACGAGATAGCCAATAATGCCGGGCAGGCCAATGCCGGTGCACGCCAGTTGGCTGGTTCCATAAGCGAAATTGTTCAAGCAGCGCGGGCTTCTGCACAGAACGCCGAGAGCGTTGCTCAGGGCACAAGAAGCGTTTCGGAGAGCGTTGGCGTTATGTATGAGGGTGCTAAAAAATCCAATTTAAATTCCGCAGAATTGAATAAAACCGCAGATAAGTTGAAACACATGGCAGAACACTTAGACTCCATTGTGAGCAAATTCAAAACTTAAAGGAGATTAAATATGCAACTCAAATACAAAATACCCATAATTATGTTTCTGATGTTCTTGTTGCTGGTTGGCTCCTTTGTTGCTTCTGTTTTGGTTAATTCCTCTGCTGTGCGCAAAGAATCTCAGTTTGAAACGGCAAAAGCCAGCGCTCAAGATTACACCAACAGAGCAAAGGCTTATATATCGGAAAGATTAACTGAACTCAAGGGTTTGGAAAACAATATATCTATGATGAGCAACTTAGACGAGGAAACCAAAGCAGACAGAACAAAAAAATTATTGCAAAAATTATCCAACTCTCCGATTGTTTCCGATGTTTATATAAGACCAAATGCTTCTGCCGGCAGCAAACCGCATTTAACGGAACCTTATGAGCGCGGCGCAAAAAAAATGATAAGCCTCACTTACGGCATAACAGGAATGGACTTGGATTTTGATGCTTTGCAAAAAGAGTTGTTCGGTGTTGGTAAAGTTGGTGATTATGCTTTTTTTGTTCCAAATAGCGGCGAATTCTACCAAGAGCTTAAGAATGATCCGAAAACAGGAGAAACTTTCCTTATGTCTTATATTCCTGCACTGTCTGAGGAATTTGTTCAGCCTTGGTCAGTTGGTTATGCTATACCGCATCTCGTTTTGCGAGAGGAGGAATTAAAGATAAGAAAAATGGTGCTTGGGGTTCTTGTGACTGCATTATCTTCTTGGGCACTCTTTTTATTTTGGTTAATGGGCAGTGTTTTCAAACATTTAACCAATATGATTAAGCTGCTTGGCAAAATGACTGAAGGCGAAGGTGACTTGACCATTCGCTTGGAAGAAGGTGGCAAAGATGAGATTGGGCAAATATCAAGGGGGTTGAACGGGCTTGTGGAAAAGCTTCATTCAACAATAAAAAGAACCCAAAAAGATGCCAAGAGCCTTCTTGAGACTTCTTCCGTTCTATATACTCTGTCCAATAATTTATCTCATTCCTCGGAAACCTCGCTTGCACAGTCTGAAAATGCGTCTAAAGCTACGGAAGCGGCCAGTGAAAATGCAAGAGCCATAGCCGGTGATGCGCGGCGAACGAGCGCAAATGCAAACGAACTCGCAAGCACGGCAGAGCAAATGAGCATGAATATGAATTCCGTGGCCAGCGCCGTGGAAGAACTCAGTGCAAGTTTTGCCGAGATAACCGGAAACACCGATGAGTCTCACGACATAGCAAACGATGCTACCAAAAAATCCAGCGAAGCCACTAAGGTTATGAATGAGCTTGGCACTGCCGCTAAGGAGATAGGCCATGTTACGGAGGTCATAAAACGGATAGCGGATAAAACGAATTTGCTTGCGCTCAATGCCACCATCGAGGCAGCGAGTGCAGGTGCTGCAGGCAAAGGTTTTGCCGTTGTTGCCGGCGAAATTAAGGAGCTTGCCAACCAGAGTGCGCAAAGCGCCGACGATATAGCCCACCGCATAGAGAGCATTCAGAGCGGCACAAGCAATGCAGTGACGGTTATAAACAATGTGTCTGAGATAATAAGCAAAATAAACTCTTCCATATCTGAGATTGCCGGTAGCGTTAGGCAGCAGACCGAGGCCAGCAACGAGATAGCCAATAATGCCGGGCAGGCCAATGCCGGCGCGCGCCAGTTGGTTGGTTCCATAAGCGAAATTGTTCAAGCGGCACGAGCCTCTGCACAAAACGCCGAAAGCGTTGCTCAGGGCACAAAAAGTGTTTCGGAGAGCGTTGGCGTTATGTATGAGGGTGCTAAAAAATCCAACTCCGATTCCGCAGAATTAAACGAAACCGCAGACAAGCTAAAACACATGGCAGAACACTTAGATTCAATTGTAAGCAAATTCAAGACCTAAGGGACGTTGGATTACTCAATGTTTACCAATGTTTTTTGCATTGCCTATACCCTATACCCCATACCCTATACCCTCCTAAGGTGAATCGCCAAAGGCGAGTAATCATTAATTACTATATTACCACTAACATTTTTAGGAGATTTTGCAAATGAAATGGCTTTTGACCTATATTACTTCTTCCATAGGCAAGAAGCAGGTTATGGGCGCTGCCGGGCTTTTGTTGGTTCTTTTTGTGCTGGGGCACATGGTTGGCAACTTGCAGCTGGTGCTCCCGTTTCCTCCAGACCCTTTAGAAGCCCAAGCTGCGTATAACGCGTATTCCAACCTTTTGACTAAGTTCAAACCAGCCCTGTACTATGCCACCATAGCAGGCTTGGCGGTGATTTTCATGGTCCATATGTATTTTGCAGTTGCACTCAAACTGCAGAATCTTAAGGCACGTGGCACCGCTCGCTATGCTGTTGAGGCTCGAAAAGGCAAAAAACAATTCCCAACCTTCACAATGATTTGGTCGGGGCTTGCAATAGCAGCCTTTATTATATGGCACATCCTCACCGTTCGCAACGGAGCATACTATTATTATATAAACCCTGAGGTAGCAGATGGCGCAGTTGTCCGCGATATGTGGCTAACCACCGTTGAAGTTTTGGGGAACCCGATATCTACCGTGTTCTACATGATTGTTGTAGTTGTGCTGGGCTTCCATACGTGGCATGCCATTTCGAGCGCGTTCCAAACAATGGGCATAAACCACCAGAAATGGACCCCTATCATAGACATGATGGGCATTGCTTATTGCGTTGTGGTTGCTGTGGGTTACGGAGCAACAGCAGCAGGCTCTTATGCGGTTGTGAACTTTGATGAAAAAACAATAGCGGTGATTGAGCAGGTTAAAAATCCTTCTTATCAAAAAGCCTTGGAGGCTTTGTCTAAAAGACCTCTTGAAGAACAAAAGATGGCAGCCAAGCTCATTGCGAAAAATCCCGAGAGAGCAAAGTTCATTGTTGAAAGGGAAGGCTTGCACCGCCCATCCTTTGAAAAAGGAAATTTTCATGATAAAAGAAAGAAATTCCATAAAAAAGGTGGGCATCAAAGACCTGTGAAGCAGCAAGAGCCGGCAAGGAATCTTGAAGAAAATGCAGAACAGTTGGAAATAGAAACAGAAGGAGGTGAGGAATGAAATTAGAATCCAATATTCCGGGCGGTCCCATTGCAGAAAAATGGACTCGCCACAAATTTGAGCTTAAATTGGTGAATCCCGCCAATAAACGAAAATTTACAGTTATAGTGGTTGGAACAGGTTTGGCTGGAGCTTCTGCTGCCGCCTCTCTTGGCGAACTCGGTTACAATGTAAAAGCGTTTTGCATTCAAGACAGCCCGCGCCGCGCGCATTCCATTGCAGCTCAGGGCGGCACAAATGCAGCTCACAACTATCCAAACGATGGCGACTCGGTTTACCGTCTCTTTTACGATACCGTTAAAGGCGGAGATTTCCGTGCTCGCGAAGCAAATGTGCATCGCTTGGCAGAATGTTCGAACTTGATCATTGACCATTGCGTTGGGCAAGGTGTTCCCTTTGGTCGTGAATATGGCGGCTTGCTTGATAACCGTTCATTCGGCGGTGCGCAGGTTTCCAGAACTTTTTACGCACGTGGGCAAACAGGGCAGCAGCTCTTGCTCGGTGCATACCAATCCATGATGCGGCAGGTTGCAAAAGGCACGGTGAAAATGTTCCCGCGCCGCGAAATGTTGGACTTGGTTTTGGTGGACGGCAAAGCCAGAGGCATTGTGGTTCGCAATTTGATTAGCGGAGAGCTTGAGTGCCACGAAGCAGACGCAGTTTGCCTTGCAACAGGCGGTTATGGAAATGTGTTCTACCTTTCCACAAACGCAAAGGGCAGCAATGTGAGCGCAATATGGCGCGCGCATAAAAAAGGTGCCTTGTTTGCAAATCCATGCTATACGCAAATTCACCCCACTTGCATTCCGGTAACGGGTGACCACCAAAGCAAGCTCACGCTTATGTCAGAGTCTTTGCGCAACGATGGTCGCGTATGGGTTCCTCGCAATGCCGATGATCCCCGCAAGCCAAGCGATATACCGGAAGCAGAACGTTATTATTTCTTGGAAGAAAAATATCCCAGCTTTGGAAACCTTGTGCCTCGCGATGTTGCAAGCCGCAATGCAAAAATGGTTTGCGACGAAGGTTTGGGCGTTGGCGGTTCCAAGCGTGCGGTTTTCTTAGACTTTGCAGATGCCATCAAACGCTTGGGCGAAAATGGGGTCAGCGCAAGATATGGAAACCTCTTTCAGATGTACGAAAAAATCACAGACGAAAACCCCTACAAAACCCCGATGCGAATTTACCCTGCTTCTCATTACACAATGGGCGGCTTGTGGGTAGATTATAACCTTATGAGCACAATCCCCGGTTGCTTTGTTTTGGGCGAAGCGAACTTCTCCGATCACGGTGCAAACCGTTTGGGAGCATCCGCTCTTATGCAGGGTCTTGCAGACGGATACTTTGTAATTCCATATACCATTGGCGGTTATTTTGCAAGCTCAAAGCTGGACAAAGTAAATTCGAGCCAGGCTGAATTTGTGGATGCGGCAAAAAGTTCAAAAGCACAGATTGACCGCTTGCTTTCCATTAACGGCAAAAAAACGGTTACCGAGTTTCACAGAGAGCTTGGGCATGTTATGTGGGACAATGTTGGTATGGGTCGCAACAAAACCGGTCTTGAAAAGGCAATTTCCGAAGTTCCCGCTTTGCGCGATGAATTCTGGAAAAATGTCAAGGTTCCGGGCGATAACGCTTCCTTTAACCAAAATTTGGAAAGTGCAATGCGCCTTGCCGATCTTTTGGAGTTTGGCGAGCTTTTGGCAAGAGATGCTCTTTACAGAGAGGAGTCTTGCGGCGGACATTTCCGAGAGGAACATCAAACTCCGGAAGGCGAAGCGATGCGCGACGATGAAAAGTTCTGCCACGTTGCCGCTTGGGAATGGAAGGGCGATAATAAAAAGCATGATCTTAGCAAAGAAGATTTAAAATTTGAGTATGCACACCTTATGACAAGGAGTTACAAATGAGCGGGAATATGAACTTAACCATAAAAGTGTGGCGGCAAAAAAACATCCAGTCAAGAGGCGTGTTTGAAACTGTCAAATTGTCAGACATTTCTCCGGACATGTCTTTTTTGGAAATGCTGGACGTTATGAACGAGCAGCTTATGAGGGAAAACAAAGAAGCTTTTGCTTTTGATCATGATTGTCGCGAAGGAATTTGCGGAATGTGCTCGTTGGTTATCAACGGTTTGCCGCACGGGCCAGACAATTTGATTACTGTTTGCCAGCTTCATATGCGCAAATTCAAAGACGGCGATACCATAGTTGTGGAGCCTTGGCGTGCTGCTGCTTTCCCCGTTATTAGGGATTGCGCTGTTGACAGAAGCGCTTTTGACCGCATTATACAAGCGGGCGGTTTTGTTAGCATTAGCACAGGCAATGCGCCTCCGGCAAACACGGTTTTGGTTCCCAAAGCGGATTCCGAGCGTGCCTTTGATGCTGCTGCCTGCATAGGTTGCGGAGCCTGCGTTGCGTCTTGCAAAAATGCTTCTGCCATGTTGTTTGTTGCTGCCAAGGTTAGCCATCTCTCATATTTGCCGCAGGGTAAGCCTGAAAAGCAAAAGAGAGTTTTGTCTATGGTTGAGCAGATGGACAAGGAAGGTTTTGGAAACTGCACAAATCTTTATGAGTGTGAAGCTTCTTGCCCCAAGGGAATTTCCGTTGAGTTCATCGCAAAAATGAACCGCGAATACCTGTGTTCATCAGCACTTTATGCGGAAAGAGTTTATTCGACAGAAGGGTAAATTCTACGTTGATTAACTCAATGTTTACCCGCGCTTCGCATGGTTCACCAGCGAAATGCAAAGCAGGAAGGGTATGGGGTATGGGGGTTTTATCCCTAATCCCGTTACTTAGTCATCACTCATTAATGGTTGCCTTTTATCTACTACTATTTCAAACTTTGTAGTGTCAAAGAAAACATTGAATGGGAATTCTTTTGCATTTTCGCTGTAAACAGTTACAGCGTGGGTATTTTTTAAAATCAGGTTTGCCAGCGAGGAGCAAAAAAGTCTGTTTGTGTCTTTAATATCGAATGAGAGATCAAAAGGAACACGCTTTGCAAGCAATCGGTAAGCTTCTTTTGCTATAATCTCTCCATTTGAATTTTTTAGTCGGGTTACCACAACACTGTTTGGTCTTGCTTCGAGTAAAAATTGGTCTAAGGAATTTTTCTGCACACCATCCAGCTCTGCCATTGAACCGGAGATTGAATGTA
>JAITUM010000115.1 GCA_031286305.1 Candidatus Fibrimonadaceae bacterium
TTTTCTACATTCTTGATATGCGAAATTTTCATAATAGAAGTGTTGTTAAGCAAATAGAGCCTTTTATGGATAGACCATTTATAAAGGTGCTATCGGGAGTTCGGCGAGGCGGCAAGTCTTCAGTTTTATTTTTGCTGATGGAACGTTTAAAAGAAAGGCAAGTTTCGGAAAGGCAAATTATTTTCATAAGTTTTGAAAGCATGGAGCACGCAGAATTAAATACTGCTCAAAAACTTCATAAATTCGTTAAGGCTCAAATGAAAACAGACAGGAAGTATTATATTTTCTTGGATGAAGTTCAAGACATTCAAAATTGGGAAAAAGCAATCAACTCCTTATCGCAAAGCAAAAATGCGGATGTTTATATAACAGGCTCAAAGCAACTCTCGTCTGAGTTTTTAACCTATGCCGCAGGTCGCTATGTTGAATTTCAAATAAAGCCACTCTCTTTTGCAGAATTCAGGGAACTTTATGGAAAATTGTCCATAAAAGAAGATTTCAAACTTTACTTGCGAAAGGGTGGGTTTGCTGCGGTGAATATTCATCCATATAACGAAATGGAAATTCATAGAATTGTGCTTGATATTTATAATTCGGCTATTTTAAAAGATGTGATTCAAAAAAACAAGATTCGCAATGTTGAACTTTTAGACAAAGTTTCTCATTTTATCTTTGACAACCTAGGCAATTTATTTTCAGGAAAAAAAATGGCAGATTATTTCAAAAGTCAAAACACAAATGTTGATATTGAAACCATTTATAACTATTTAAATATGCTAGAACAGTCTTTTATTGTAAAAAAAGTTCCACGTTTTGATATTAAGAACAAAGAGGTTTTGAAAACTCAAGAAAAATATTTTGTTGCTGATCATTCAATTGTGTATTCAGTTTTGGGTTATAAAGAAAAGTTTATTTCCGGCGTTTTGGAAAATATAATTATGCAAGAAATGGAAAGGCGTGGATATAAGGTTTTTGTTGGCAAGCTAGGCAGTGCGAATGTAGATTTTGTTGGCAAAAAGAAGGGCAAAAAAATATACTTGCAAATTTGCCATCAATTAAATTCGCGGATGGCGCTGAACAGGGAGCTTTCGTTATTGCAGCTTATAAAAGACAACTATCCTAAATTCGTTGTTTCTATGGATTCTTTTTTCAAAGAAAACATAAGCGGCATTGAACACAAATTTATAGGAGATTTTTTATTGGATAGGTGGTAAATTTTCACCTTCGCCTCCTCATACTCACCCAACAACACATGGCGCAAAATACCCTCAACGCTTGCGCCCACCTCGGCTGAATGTACCCATCTTTGCAAATTATTTGCAATTTCGTTAATGGCGGCAATATCAAAAATGTCTAGGGCTTCTTTTAGCTTAAGCAATTCGCTTTTCAGTGATTCAAAGTCGGTGTTGTGTTGCAGGTTATTTTCCAGTACTTTGTTTATGCTGCTCAAAAGCCTTTGCAAATCTGCTAAAAAAATATCGTTTTGTGCAGAAATAAATGCTGAGTCTTTTTGTTTTGCTGCTGCTTCCAACAAGGTTGCTGTTTTAGATAATTTGTTTACGCCTATATTTGCAAACATGCTTTTTAATGCGTGAACGTAGGTGGCATATAGAGGATAGTTATTGTTTTCCAAAGCAACTTTCATTTCTTCAATTTTCTGTAAACCGTCTTTGTGAGATATAGCGAGCATTTTCAAATATTTTTCCATTGTGCCGCCAGTTGTGGCAAAACTATCCCTAACATTTATACCTTCAATTTCCGGTATTTTTTTATCTTGAGGAATCCATTTTTTCAGAATAGCATCTAACTTAAGAACATCAATTGGCTTTGATAAAAAATCATTGAAGCCATTTGCAAAAAACATTTCCTTTGTTCCGGAAACAGCATTGGCAGTTAATGCAACAATCGGCAAATTTTTGTGCTCATCCAATTCTCTTATGCGTTTTACTGTTTCAACACCATCCATTTCGGGCATCATGTGATCCATAAATACAATGTCATATTCATTGCCTTTGATTTTATCAAGAGCCTCAAAACCGCTATTTGCAATTTCAATTTTTAAACCATAAAACTGAAGCAAACCCCGTGCTACAAAAATATTTGCTTCCAAGTCATCCACAATCAGCACTTTGCCAAAAGGCATATAATCGCGTACAAGCTCAATCTTATCCATTTTACCAAGTGCATCAGCTCCCAAACCTTCTTGCATCAGCTCTACGATAGCGGTGGTGCCTACGCCAAGTTCACTCTCCACCGTTATTTTACCATTCATTAACTCAACAAGGTTTTTAACAATGCTCATGCCAAGCCCAGTGCCTTCCTTAGTGCGGTTTGCTTCCTTATTAAATTGCGAATAATCATCGAACAGTTTTGCAACCTGCTCTTGCGCCATGCCTTGACCCGTGTCGCGTACGGTGAAAATAAGCCTAACTTCGTCATTTTCTATTTGAGAATTTGCCTCAAGCGTAACCTTGCCTTTATCGGTGTATTTTATAGCATTGGAAAGCAAATTGTTCAACACCTGCTTAATGCGCAATTCATCGCCCAATAATGCAGAGGGAAGGTTTTCAGAAACTTTAAGCACAAAATCAATGGGTCTGCCGCCAATGCGCATAATGTTTAACTGAACGGTATCGTTGATTAGGCTAGCCGGGTCGTATTGTATTGGAATAATCTCAAATTTGCCTGTGCCTATTTTTGACAAATCTAAAATATCGTTGATAATTCCCAGTAGCGTATAACCGGAGTTGCGAATTTTTTGGAAGGAGTCTTTGATTTCGGAAGTGATGTTCTTTCGTTCGAGTTTAATTTCCGAAATGCCGAGTATTGCATTTAACGGCGTGCGAATTTCATGGCTCATGGTTGCCAAAAATTTAGACTTTGCCGCATTTGCCTCTTCGGCTGCTTTGCGGCTTTCTACCAAAGGCGTAATATCGGTTATATCAATAAATTTACCGCCATCTGTGCCCGTTAATTTATCTGATATAACTTTGAAATACCGCTCTTCACCGTCCACATTAATTTTAATAAGCGATTCAAATAAACTGTCTCTGTTCAAAATGTCGGCAAACATAATCTTCAATGTTTTTTCATGAAACAAATCAATAAGAGGCTGGCCAACAGCAAATTCTCTGCGCACAAAATGCGCTAACTTTAGCATTGGCTCGGAAATATAACGAACCCTGTTGCTTGAATCGGTGACCAACACATAGTTAGGCGTGCTTTGAAGAAGCGAAGAAAATGATAATAGCGCCTGTTCTGCTCGATTTTCTTTGTCTGCAACTTTCCGGGTTTGTATGAGTATAAAAAAGGAACCATACAGAAATAGCATAAATTGTATAAAAAAACGATAACTATCCAGCCATTCTAAACGCGGTGTTATAAATATGAACATAAAGATACTGGTGCTCACGTTTATTGCCACATAGATTGCCAGCAGTCTAAAATTTTTAAGACTCGAAAGAAGGCTAACAACAAGAAGCATTACAAAATAATGAAAGTCAATAGCCTTCATGTATATACTCAAAGCAATAAACGAAACCATTGCCATTGAACCCATAAACAGCGGAAAAAACGTTGGGTGCGGATATGCAAAGTACACTATCAAAAAAATCAACGAGAGTGTGGCACCTCCACCAAGCGCACCATAACCAATTATTTGGTTACCGCTAAAAAACGTTGTTTCGATAAATCTCAACCCACTGTAAAACACAAAAAGGGCTATTCCGGCAAATAAAACCTTTCTCATCTCTTTGAGATTTTCTTGTGAACGTATTTCGTTTTGTTTATGCAATTTCACTTTTTTCCGCCTTTATACGCTCTGTATGAATAATCTGCGAAGTCTAAACCTGCCGGCGCAAAAAAACGCACGCTTTGCGGCACAACTTCAAATTTAAATTCATCTGTATAAAAGGCCTCGCCGTCTAATTGAACGCGTATGGGAACATTGCTTTTTATTTCCATTTTTCGGAATGTTCTCTGAGAATATATGCTGTGTTTTTCAAAGTGCCCGCTGGTAAAATCGCCTATGGATTTTAGCACTTTAAGTAGTTTATCAGATTTTCCAAACACCACTTCAAGAAGCCCATCATTTGGTTTGGAATAGGGGTTTATTACCATATCACCGCCACCGCAGGCTCCGTTGGCTACTTTAATGTTAAAATAACGGCCGGATAAATCTTCGCCATCCATTAATATTTGATATTCTTGGTTCATCACTTCTTTATTCAAGAGTGAACGCATAGCATAAAGGGTGTAAATTTTACCAACAAAAGGTTTTATAAATTTTGAACGGGAGCGCCGAAAAAATGGAGCAGCATTAATTGTGGTTTCTCCTTCCAATCCAACCCCAACTTGGTTTATGGTGTAGTTTGAGCCGCAGCTAATAATGTCAATTAGGCGCGAAGGCGCATTTATCAATTTGTCTATGCAAAGAAATTCCTGCCTGGCATTTTCGCCAAAAGCACGGACAAAATCATTTGCTTTTCCATAAGGCACATTTGTAAGCTCGGCATTTGGAAAGTCCACCATGCCATTCAAGCAATCAAAAAGAATGCCATCACCGCCAACCGCATACACTCGCACAGTTTCATCCGGAGAAATGCTTTGGATATGGTGGTGAACAGCGGCAATTGCATCTCGCGGATAGCAGGATACATAGGTTTTATAACTTTCGCTACCGGGCGAAAAACAATTTTCAATTTCAGCCAATACCTTCTCAATACTACCGGGCACAGCGAAGGAGTGAGGATTTATAACAAAGAAATGCTTCAACTGCCACTCCGGTAATCTTTCACAACCATTGCAAAAGCGTTTTTCACATCTTGAAATACGTCTGTAATTTTTGGATCAAATAATGTTCCCGAGCCTTCCAAAATAATTTCTTCAGCTTTTTCGCAGCTAAAAACCGGTTTATATGGGCGTTCAGAAATAAGTGCATCATAAACATCGACAATTGCCATTATGCGGCCTTGTAAAGGTATTTCTTCGCCTTTAAATTCTCGCGGGTAACCTTTGCCATCCCAACGTTCGTGATGAAACCCGGCAAAAAGCTTGGCATGGCGCAAAAACAGAGCGTTGCCGGACTTCTCTATCATTTGATCAATAATCAATTCGCCTTCTTCAACATGCTGCTGCATTTCTGCAAATTCCTCCGGCGTTAATTTAGCAGGCTTATTCAAAATAGAACTTGGTATAGAAAATTTTCCTATATCGTGCAAAAGCGCAGAAGCTGCAACTAAATTCAAGTCCCATTCTACCATCTCATCTAAATATAACCCCTTGGCAAGCATAGCGTCTATTAAAATTTTTACATATAGCGATGTGCGTTCAATATGCCCCTTTGTCATTTTGTCGCCGCTTTCTGCTATATTCGCTAGAGTAAAAACAATACCGCTTTGCAAACGTTCAATTCGTTCCGTGCGTTTTTTAACCGCTTCATCAATACGCAATTGGTGCAAGCGTTCAATTCGCTCCGTGCGTTTTTTAATCATTTCGTCAATGCGCAGATGATTTGCAATGCGATTCAACAGCACCGCCGAAGAAAATGGCTTTCCAACAAAATCCACCGCTCCAAGCTCCAAGCCCTTGCTTTCTTTTTCGGCATCGGTGTGAACGGTCAAAAATATAACAGGAATATCCACAGTATTTTCATTCGCTTTAAGTTTTTCAATTGCGGTAAAACCATCCATTTCCGGCATTTCAATATCCAGCAAAATTAAATCAGGTTTAATTTTTTTAAATAACGCAAACATTTTTTCAGCGGAAGATAAGGTTAGGGTTTGGTAGTGTCCATTTAAGACTTCCTTGGCCATAGCCAAACTTGTAGCATTGTCATCTACTATAAGAACAGTTTTCATTATGTAGGCAAATATAGAAAACAAATAATAAAACCTTTCTGTAGTTTTTTCATGAAATTACTATTTTTTTTATGGTTATAATCGAAAAATATATTTAAAAACTATTGTTTTTTTTGTGTATAACCGAAAGTATTCGTTCAATGTAGGGCTGCCCCTTTACAGATACAGCATCTCAATCTTCTTAGCGAATTCAATGCGAATGGGCATTTCCAGTTTGTCTTTAAAATCCTCACCGTCTATTTGTACAAATTCGTCTTTTTTTAGATGGATTTCAATTTTATCGGCTTTTTTTACATAACGGCTTAGACCTAGGGATATGGCTATTAAAAAGTTTTTTATGGATTTAATTCTCAAAACTTCCAACAAACCGTCTGCCATATTTGATTTTCCAAAAGGATTGCTGCCGCCGGCAAAACTTGGGATATTGCCTACTATAACTGTGCAATTATTTTCAAGAGAAAAACTTTTTGTTTCATTGTTATTTGTTATACGTAATTCACCTGTTTTTAAGCGGTAATTTCTATCTGCAAAGAATTTTTTTACATAATGCAGCTTATTTGTTGCCACAGAATTGCCTGATATTTTTCCTTCTGCTCTATCGTGATTAAAATCGTAAGCTATGCGAGCGTCTATGCCTGCAGAAAAATAGTTTGCCATTGCAAATTTTCCATTCACTTTCCACAAATCAAATTCCCTGGACTTTGCAATGACAAGTTTACGAACTGTATAGAGCAACCCTCTATTCACGAGTGCGGAGTAAAGATTCAAAACTCTGCCCAAATCGTTTCCTGTTCCAAGCGGTATAAGCCCTATTTTCACATTTTTGAATTCTTTGTGCAAAAGAACATTGAACACTGCCGTTGCCGTGCCATCTCCACCCGCTGCTATTAAACACTCCGAGCTTGCTATTGCTTCTTTAATTTGTTCTTCAAAACGTTCATAAATACTGAACTCTCTTTTCCATTCCCCCTCTTTAAAAGCCATAGAACGCATTATTTCCGGCAAAAAATCAAAAACAACCTTCCCCTGTCCGCCGCCGCTAATAGGATTGATCAAAAAATGAAATTTTTTAAGAGTAGGCATTATATTAAGAATATAGAAATTTTTAGTTAATCATTGATTGTTTGCGCTTCCCTCTATAACCGAATTTAGCGCTGAATCAAAAATTGAACTTATGTCAAACTGTTCATCGTTTATGGATTTTTTCATTTCGCTAAGCGCCTTTGCCGCTGAATCTGCGGCATTGCCCCAGTGCGGCCATTTTTTAATTTGCTCCAATTCAATCTCTTCTACCGAGTTTCTTTTTGCTAAAAGCGATTTTGAAAACAAATTTCTTTTCCATTTCACTTCGGCAAACAATGCGCCTTTTTCCAAAATTCTTTTTTCAGCCCATTTAATATCCGGAATAAAATCATTGCTAATGGTGTTGATTTCTATAATTACAATATCCTCGGTAGAAATATTAAGCAAGGGTAAAAATTTATCAAATTCTTCTCTAAACTGTTCGGCGCTTGCACACTCCAAGCTTATAGAATCGCTTATACAACTCCTTGGATTTTGCATTAAAATTTTATGTTCTTTTGAATTAGTATCAAAAATAATTGCAGTTTTTAATGCAAGTTTTTCTCCCAAGTCGCAGTATTCGGGAGCGCCTGCCACAAAAAAGAAGGGTTGAGTTTCCGGGTATTTTTGTAGTCTGTGCCCGTGCCCGCCTGCTATATAAATTGCATATTTTTGCATTTTGTCCAGCACGCTTTTATCTTTTAAAAAACCGCCTATAAATTCATTGTTTCCCAAAGCGGTATGAACAAGCACAACACAATTCTGCTTGTTGTTTTTTTCACAGTAGTCTGCAAATTCCAGTAATTCGCTATCAACCGAAGCACCCGGATACCCAAGCCCGAAAATTTCAGTTTCGCCAATAAAAATCGAGTGGTATTCTTTTTCGTTATTTTCTAAAAATTTTACAAAAGGTCTCCGTAGCAAATTTTTATTTTCCAAATAAATAAGCCAGCTTTCAGCTTCTTTATTTCTATAAATCAAATCGTGATTCCCTTCAATAACCACAACTTCAATTTTATATTCTTTGCATTTTTGCAAAAGCCCCTCGGTGTTGCTCAAAATATTAGGATGCGTTTCTTTCTTGTCGAAAAAATCACCCGCGACTAGAATAGTCTCCACCTTATGCTCTTTTGCTTGCTCTATTATACGTTCAAATGCCGCAAAATAATCTTCAAAGCGCTTGCTTTTGAAGATTTCCGAACCAAAAGAAGGTTTCTTTCCAAGATGCAAATCATTGCAGTGCAAAAATTTCATTATATGAGAATGTAGATTTTTCTATATTGCTTCCACGCAGTTACCTTCAACAGGAGATTTAACATGAAATCGCTTGGAAAAACCACAAAAAAAGTTTTTGCTTTGGTCTTAGCTACCATTGTCTTATTTTCTGCTTCGTGCAGCAAACAAAGCATGGCGCAAAATGTTGTTATAAATGCAAATGTAAATACAGGAGTGCAAGCACCTAAATATGTATTTCTGTTTATAGGTGATGGAATGGGTTTCTCACACATTGCGGCTGCTGAGGCATACTTAGCGGCTGTTGACGGTGTAATTGGAAATACCAGCCTTTCATTTACGCAATTTCCTGTTATGGGCATGGCAACCACCTACTCAGCCAATTCATATATAACATGCTCTTCAGCAGCCGGCACAGCGCTTTCCACCGGTGTAAAAACAAATAACGATATGCTTGGTGTAAATCCCAATAAAGAAAAACTCAATAGCATTACCTACGATATAAAAAAAGCGGGATATAAAATTGGAATAGCCACCAGCGTAAGCATTGACCATGCCACTCCAGGCGCTTTTTTTGCAAGTGACACCAGCCGCAATAGTTATTATGCTGTTGCCAGCCAGTTAGCGCTCTCCGGCTTTGATTTCTTTGCCGGCTCCGGTTTTTGGGAGCCAACCGGCAAAAGCGGAACTGAAGAAAATATATGCAATATAATTCGGCAAGCGGATTATGCCGTAGTTCGCACACCCGAAGAACTAAAGCAGGTGCCGGCCGCTCAAAAAATGGTGATGGTGCAAACGCAAGACGAAATTGAGTGCGATCAGAAATCTCTTGTTAAAGCTGTTGACCGCACCAACAATGATAATGATTATGATAATGATAACGGATGGGCACTCAGCGCTTTTGTAAAAGCCGGGATTGATCGTCTCAATAATCCTCAGGGTTTTTTCTTTATGGTTGAGGGTGGGCAAATTGATTGGGCGGCACACGATAACGACGCGGTTGCGGTTGTGTATGAAGTGATTGATTTTTCAAAAGCTGTGAAAATAGCTTTGGAATTTTACAATAAGCACCCCGATGAAACACTTATTGTGCTAACAGCCGATCATGAGACAGGTGGATTAGCTTTGGGGCATTACGATACTTTTTACAAGCTTAGTCCTGAAGCTTTAGATAAACAAAAAGGGAAAACACCAAAGGATACCACTGGCAAAAAGGAAATACTTAAGAAGCTAAGCGGAGAAACCGGCTTTGGTTGGACCACCTATGCACACACAGGTGGAGCGGTTCCGGTATTTGCCATAGGCACGGGCAGCGAGTTGTTTAGGGGCAAGATTGACAACACCGATATTCCAAAGAAAATTAAAAGCTTGATGGTTAAAGATTTGTAGAGCAAGATGATAATTAAAGAAACGGCAAATATTAAAAATAAAAAGTTTATCTCGGTATCTGAGGCTTTTGCAATGTCTAGTGTAGATGGTCCGGGTATTCGTGTTATTGTGTTTTTTCAGGGCTGTTTTATTAATTGCGCATGGTGCCATTCGCCTCACTCCAAACCTTCGTGTTCTCCATTGCTCTTTTATGAGCAAAGCTGTTCAATATGTATGCGTTGCCAAACTTGCAAGCAAAATGTTCATGTATTTAAAGATGGAAAGCATATCCTTCATAGGGAATTTTGCCTACAGTGTGGAAAATGCATTGATGAGTGCCCCAATAGTTCGGTTTATAAAGAAAGCGGAACTTTGAAACTTCCCACAAAAAAAGTAACTGCACAGTCCTTGCTCTTGCAGCTATTACCGCATATTTCGCTTTGCGACGGCATTACACTAAGCGGTGGCGAGGCATTGTTGCAAGATGACACAACTGCTTTTTTGCGTTTATGCAAAGATAAGGGCATTCACACTTGCGTTGAAACTTCAGGTTTGCTGGAAAGCGATTGTTATGCAAAAGCATTGCCCTTTGTTGATGTGTGGCTTTTTGGGCTGCGAGTCCTAACAAATAATAATTCTGATTTTCATACTAAAAAACTTATACCAAATGCACAGCTTATTAAAAATGCCTCAAAAACCATTATACCTGTTATTCCTTTAATACCGGGAGTTATGGATAGAGATGAGGTGCTTGCAGAAATGCTTTTGGTGCTTAATGTTATAGATTCAGACGAAATACAACTCAACCCTTGGAATATTTTTTACGATGTATATTACAAGGCTTTGGGCATTGAAACTACATTTTTAAAACCAGTAGACAAAGCTATCAAGCAATGCGAAGCGAAAGTTCGAAAGTTTTTCAAAGGAAAAGGTTATAAACTCACAAACCGAAAGGAGGATAAAAAATGAATTTCTCTCAAGAAATGACAAAACGTGCCAAAGGGCTCTACGACCAGCTAATCAACAAAGCATTGGGCGACCGCTCCGGCGAATGGTTCACGCAGGACATGTTTCCTAAATTCTTTTCCAAAGTCAAACCGAAAGATTATGGGCTTGAGGACGAACTGAAAACTAAAACCGTGCTTGTGCGCCGTGCCATAGCTATCGATATTATGTTGAAGGCTATGACAAACCCTAAGAATTCAAAGAAAACTCACACCGCTGAGATCTTTGAAGGCGACCTTTTATTAGGTGTGCTGCCGATGGGCTCCAACGGACTTGGAAAGGTATTCCCTCAGTTTATGACAGATGACGAGTTGCGTGCAGGTTCGGTGACAAATAGAAATACCATGTCTTTGTTTGGACACAATACCATGAATTATGACAAGCTTTTGAGTTCCGGACTGAAAAAAACTATAAATGACTGCGATAAAGAAATTGCAAAGTTATTAGCAAACGAAGAAAAAATCAAAAAAAATACCGGCATTATTCCGTCGGATTTAATAACCGATCAGGAATCTAAACACTCGCGGGAAGTTTATAAAAACAAAACGAGCAAGGATTTCTATGTTGGCGTGAAAATAGCCTGCAAAGCCGTAATAGATTACGCACATAGATTTGCCGAGATAGCAACGAAAGAATCGAAGAACAAATCACTTTCACAAAAACGGCGAACAGAGCTTGAGAACATGGCAAGAATAGCGAAGAGAGTTCCGGAACATCCGGCAAAAACTTTTCATGAAGCCATGCAAAGCATAACATTTTTCCATATAGCTTTACATGCGTCTATGAATTTTATTTCGCTTGGGCGCCTCGATCAAGTTTTGAAAAAATTTGTTGAGAAAGAATTGGATAAAGGACGTGCTTTGGAAATTATGGAATGCTTTATGATTAAACTGGCAGGGCGACTCAATCTAAGTTCAGATTATCTCCATAAACAAGACCATGTGGACTATGCCACGGTTTTGGGAACCAACCCTTACTATATAGATCAAAAGGCTGGAGTGAACAATTTTTTGCAGAATATAATTGTTGGCGGCAAAACTCCGGATGGCGGAGACGGAACCAACGCTGCAACTTACCTTATACTTCAAGCGATTGAAAACGTTAATTTATCCACCCCGGGCATATATGTGCGTTTACACAAAGGCTCGCCGGAAACTCTGTATAAAAAAGTTGCGCGTTCAATTGAGAAAACAAAGAATAATCCTTCAATTATAAACGACGATGTTATGGTTGAAGCTATGCATAGAACTCTTATGCGGGGCATGCCGGCTTCAAAAAAAGAAAAGATGTTAAAAATTGCACGTGATTATTGCGTGGACGGTTGTTGGGAACTTATCTTGAACGGTAAATCCGACTGGACTTTTACAATGTTCAATGCAATGACAGCACTGGAAACTTCTGTTAACCAAGGTGCCTCACTCTCACCTACTCCCGAACTTTTCCGTGGGGCAAAAATTGCCCCTTATGCGCCTATGCCAAAAACTTTTAAAAAACTAATGGAAACATATGAAAAACAGCTTAGGTTCTTCGTTGATCAATGTGCTATGTCCATGTTCCTTTATTACATGATTGACGAATACGCTGCGCCTTCGCCGCTATTTTCTGCTTTTCTTGATGGTTGCATGGAAAGGGGACGCGACAAAGCGTGGGCGGGTGCGGATTATAATCTTGCCGGCATTATATTTGGAGGTATTCCCAATGTAGTAAATACTCTTCTCGGCATACAAAAATGGGTATTCCCAAAAAAAGGCAAAGGTAAGTACACTTTAGAAGAAGTTGCAGATGCCTTTCGCTTTAACTTTAAGTGCCCTGATCCAACGCAAAAAGCAACGCAGAACACTTATACATCCGTGCAAATAGATTTTGACACGAACACGCCAAAGTTCGGCAGCAACAGCAAGGAAGTTACGGAAGTTGTCCGCAAAGTACTGGATATTTGCTATAGCGCCTCTATGAATTCTGCCGACTTTGCCAAGAAAGTGTATGAGGATAAACCAAAGAAAGAAGATTGGAAAAACGTTATCGCGCTGAGAAGGCTTACAGGATATTATGGTTCTGCTCTACGCAGGAAGTTTGAGGATTTTAACATGAGATTCACAGTCGGTCTTGGTACCTTTGAACAGTACAACTGGCAAGGGCGCGGAATAGCTGCATGTGCAGACAGGCAAAGCGGCGAACCTCTTGCACCGAATTTTTCACCGGTGCCGGGCACACTTTACGGCGGCATAGCGAATTTGCTAAACTCTATGAAAAGTTTGGAGCTTGAAAGATTCGCAGGTGGAGTTATTACCGATGTATGTCTTGATGAAAAAAATGCAAGTGCTGAGGTTATTGTAAATTTGCTTAAGCAAGCTATAAAAGATAAGGCAGGCATGCTTACTTTGTCCATAGGTTCTGAAAAAATCTACAGAGAGATATATGAAAAGGTATTGGCTGCAAGTAAAATAACCAACAAGGAAAACGCGTGCAAACTTCTTGCCCCTTATGCGGGTATAAATGTTCGCATAGGTGGCTGGCAAACGCCATTCATCACGCTTCCGATAAGCCACATGGAAAACTATATCCACAGACCATCAAAATAACAGCCCTCCCCAAATAGGGGAGGCCCAATTAAAATTAATGTAGCGAGTTGAAGGTGACCTTGATGCTCTTGCGGTTGGCGGTATCGCCATCGCCAGCGGGGATCTCGCCTTCTACTTTCTTGTCAGTGATGTTAGCCTTAAAGAAGTACGGCGTTACCTGCTGGTATTTCACCTCACCGAGGCTTTCAAAAGCATAGTAAAGTTCCATTTCTTTGTCGAGTATCTGCTGGCTTGTGAGATAACCGAGCAGGGTGTGTTCGAGCGAATGGAAGCCGTTTTTCCAACAATGCACCTTGGGGAAAAACCGCTTGGGGCGGAGCGTTTCGCCATCCAAGGCATGCCAAATCTCGCCGTGTGAGAGGTCTATCATGTTCTTGAACCAGAACGCATACGTTTTGTTCAGGTACTGCAGGTACGTTGGATCCTTTATGGCGAGTATCGCTGCGGCCTGATTAAGCTCGGCGAGCGACCACCATTCCTTATCCTTGTCTATAGTGCCATCTTTAAGGAAGCGCCGGTTCCATGAGCCGTTTGCAACATCATACGCGTTCTCAAGAATCTTATGTATCTTCCGCCGCGCAAAGTTCACAAAATAAGGTTCCTCAACCCAAATACCAACCTGATAGATCACCCACATGGCCTTGACGGAGTGCCCGAAGTCGGTGTGGGCAGCACCTAACGTCAGCATTTCGCTGGAGTTGCTGGCGCCCCAAAATGTGCCTTGAACTTCGGAGTAAAAGCGCTCTATCATAATTTTCACGAGCTTCTTCATCTCTGCCTTAAACGCTGTCTTTTCCTCTGGGGGCAAGGCAGGCGTCAGCCACAGCATGTAGCCGTAGATTTGGTCTAAGTGAGCCACCAATTCTACCTTCTGATTTTCCGCCTTGTCTTTTGGAAACCACGTATACAGGTCTTTGCCCGGATCGTAGTAAGTTTTCTTTATGTAGTTATAAAGATCAAAGATTTTCTTATGCGCATTTTCGTCGTGGGTAAGATAGTAATAGAACGCAATTCCCGACATGCCGTAGGCGAGGTCCTGGCTTGTTCTTGTGTCGGCATCTTCTATGTACTTTTCTGATGATAGTTCCTGTTTTGTATACATTGAGCCGTGTTTGTCAACTAGCCCCATGAGGACATACGCGCCTTTTCTGCAAAGGTCGAAGTATTCGGCTTTGCCTGTCATGTGATAGGCAATGCCATAGGCGAATACCTGCCTTGAATGCGAGCGCACGAAGTTCTTATCGGCGTTGTAGTCGTCACCTTCGAGCAAGCTGCCCGCCTCCGTGGCATATTCGCCATCTTCATTCTTTTCGATCGCCTTGCGGAGTGTCTCGGGCCATTTACTTATATCCTTAAGCCCGGGTAGTTGTTCACCCGCATCGGTGAAAAATGAACGAAAGAGGCCTTTGCCTTCTAAGCTCATTTTTTTAACGCCGTCCTTCATCCAAAATGGCATAAGTTCGCGTTCGAGATGCTCTAGCCAGCGATTTTTGCCGGTAAATTTGTCGCTCTCTATCAAATCCTTGTGGGTATCTATCAAGTTTTTGATGTTGATGTACCGGTCGTGGCGGTATTTGTTGGAATTAGACATGCTATTTCTCCTTTTGTTTGAGTTGGTTAATTGTTTCATAAGCTGCGACCAGCGCTTCCGTATATTCGTTCACATTGCCCGAAGCGCGCCCAGTTACTAGGTCGTCGTCTGTGACAACTGCTTTTGGCACATAAGTAGCGCCGGCGTTGTGAATATCCGCCAAGACGACGGTGTGGCATATAACCTTTCTGCCTTTGAGCAGTTCCGGAGCCGGCGTGAGCAACCACAGGGCGTGGCATAGCGCGCCCTTGACGATTTTCTTGTTCCGCATCGCGCCGATAAAAAACTTTACCGCTGGCGGGTAGCGGAGCTCTTCTATACCCCCGAAACTGCCCATCGGTGGGATTTCGCGCAAACGGCATGCAACGTAATTCGCCGCAACAAGCACAATCGCGTAGTCGTCGGGGTTGTAGTCTGCAACGTCCTTATCCACCACCATTGATTCAATTTTGTCGTCTGGGCTCCCTACGGTGCTAACGATCGTTCGTTTATCCTCGCCCCACAGCAGGGAGAGGAAGTCAACCCGCGCACCACAGGCGGTGAAGAATTCCTCGTAACGTTTTATCTCTTTCGGAATATACGTGGTATCTATCAATACCGCGACAGCCTTGCCTTCTAATATTTTTCCCATAAACAATCTCCTTTTTGGGGTTAAAAAATTATGCCACCATTTGGTAACTTATGATAATATAGTAAATACTGATTTACTCGCTTGGGATTAGGGATTGGGGATTAGGGATTAGATTGGCTCAGAAAAAACGGTTAAATCTGCTTAAAAACAGTGGTTTTTGCAAAATCCAATCCC
>JAITUM010000132.1 GCA_031286305.1 Candidatus Fibrimonadaceae bacterium
GGCAAAGGATACCGAGATTGCGGCAAAGGATACCGAACTTGCGGCTAAAGATGCTAGGATAGACGAAGAGACTCAAAGAAGACTTGCTAGCGAAGCAGAGCTTGCAGCTAAAGATATAGAGCTTGCAGAGCTAAGAAAGAGGCTTGGAATTAATAATTAACGCTTGACAGGCATGAAAAACTTTTCTATATTTGTTCCAAATGTTAAACGCAATAAGAGGAATTGAAGCTTAGTGAAGAGGCTGTTAGAAAATTTTCTACATTACCCTTGGTGCCATGAATAATTTTCTTTGGATGTTTGAAAATAATTGTGAGAAATTTTCTTTGAGGGAAAATGAGCAATTGAGCGTTTTGACCTTTAATTCTCAAAGCGATATCTGCGTTGAGCTTTGTGGGGAAGGGGCGGTTTTTGAGTATAGAAGCCTTTCTGTTTTTGGAGAAGATAAAAAAACAGAGCAAAAAATAAATGTTGTGCATAAGGCGCCAAACACAAAGAGTTTTTTGTTTGCTCGGCATATTTTAAACGATAATTCCCGAGCGTTTTTTAATGGAGTTGTTGAGGTCGACAAACATTGCGTTAATATAAGCTCAAAACAGCTGGTTAATAGCATATTGCTTTCGCCGAGTGCAAAGGTAGTTTCAAAGCCGGAACTCAAAATTTACTGCGATGAAGTTGAATGCTCGCATGGCAATACTTGCGGCAGCTTAGACGAAGATTCGCTATTCTTTTTGCAATCACGCGGCATGGATTTTGAGCAAGCAGAAAAAATTTTGCTGAACGCCTTTGCCGCAGAAGTAGCAAAAGAACACCCAAACGAAGAACAAAAATCGCTGTTTTTAAATAGATTTAGCTGCTTTTAAAATAAATCTACTCCCCAACACCCTTCCCGCTTTACATTTCGATTAAACTCAAATAAAATGGCAAAATTGTGTGCACAACAATGCGCACATTTTTTTTCTACATTTATGTTAGTTAGTTTAAAGGAGGCTTTATGCTTAAAAAGTTAATTGTAGCAAGTGCAGTGCTGGCACTTTTCTTTGCGTGTTCCAGCGATGATGGTGGTGATCCTCCCAAAGGTGGGGAAACCAGTTCTTCTTCCGAAGGTAATGGAGGGAACAATGGAGGAAACTCTAGCTCTTCCAGCTTAGACACGCCGGAGCCAGTAATTTCCGAAATATTCATATCACGCTTTAGAACTGCCACTGCTGCTATAAATGCGGAGCCATTCAAAACCTACCCATATAGCTATACCCAAAGGGGCGGTGTAGATGAAGATTTGAGGCAATTTTGGAATGTACACTTAGAAGAATGCCCAATAAGAGGAGCAGTAGAAGATGATGCCAAAGCTCCCGATTTGGCTACCTGCCAAGTAGAAGATAGAAGCGATGCTGTTCTGCAAAACACCCTTACCAACCGATATTCCCCCCTTCGCTATAAAATAGACGGAGTTTCTCTAGGTTATCCGGAACAGGGAATTGAAATGAAAGAGTACAATTTAAAGGGTACGGGAGACCAAGCTGCTCTAGGTCTAAACGTTGATATTGCAGAACCTCCTGTAAAGAATATTGGGGAATTAGGCAATAAAGAAATAGATGGAACCATAGCCTTTCTTGTTAAGTATAGGGGTGGCGCGCACGAATTTCGCATTGTTTCCAAAGAAGACGGTGATTTTTGGTATTATGAAATCCCGGCATCTACAGAAATTATCACAATAGAAATTCCTGTAGGCGAGCTTAAGGGCATGGGTACCTTTATATCTGAGGATGACGTTGTAAAGCCTTTTAATGTTGAAGAAATTGCAAAGTTCCTGTGGGTTGTGGAATATAAAGACGATAACCCGGGTTACAATACCGGCACGCTTTTGATAGACGACTTACTAGTCAAAGTAAAACGATAGAAATCACAGTATTTTAGCTTTTAAGGCAAAAAAATCACAGGAATGTAATTTTTTTGTCTTTTTTTTGTTTTTTTTACTATATTCTTATAGATGAAACTTTAAAACGGAGTGTTTTTATGAATAAACTTCAAAAAGCCGGTTTGGCAACTGTTGCCGCTCTTGGCATGGCTTTTGCTCAAGGCAATTTGTGGGGGCCAGATCCCTTAGACTTCCCATCTCTGCAAGTTAGAGTTCCGGATGTTCTAAATTGCATAGAATGGGCTGAGAATGCACCTGGTGACTTGCAAGATAATCTTGATGTCTGTAATGAACAAGCTGCCGGTTGGTGGTATGGTTTTGCTGATGATGGTGATGGTACTGCCGCCGGTAGGGTAGAGGTTAGGTTAAAAACCGGTTGGACTAACTTTGAAAACCAAGATCTTACAGATAGAGGTGATGGTGAACCTCTAATAGAAGGACCAATTGAAGCTCGCCTAACAACCACTAATACTCAATATGCCAATGCAGCCGTAGGCTTTAATTTTTACCCGGATGCGGAGCAGGAATATTGGGGCAGCAATAACCCGAGAACACAAAATGTAACTAGCTATGGCGGTTACTGCATGACCTATACCCTTACAAATACCGACGACCCCATGGAGATGGAACTTGGCTGGGACGAAGCTAAGTATTGCTTTGATTCTTGGTATGCTGAAATTGAACCAAGTATAAGCCCAAAAATGGTAAATATTCCATGGAGCAATTTTTCAAGAGAAGGTTGGCTTACAACAGAAGCCCATTATTTAGAACAACAGTCAAAGGGTTGCAGTGACCAAAACGGTGCCATTGTAGAAGCAGCTAAAAGAGAGACCGCATTGGAAAACGCAACTTCTGTAAAAGTCCGTATGAGAAATGGAGGAGAGGCAGAGGCTAGAAATAATATAATGCTAACCATTTACCAGTTTGGCTGGCTAAATTCTTGCAATACTACAGTTCCTATTCAAAGCAAAGGTGTAGCACTAAACCCCGTAAAATTTGATTTGGTTAATAGAACGCTTTCCATGATTTCTGTTGAGAAACTTGTTTCCGTTCAGATTATCAATCTTCATGGTGCAGTTGTTCACACCCAAACCATAAGCCCCAATTCCAACAAAATAAACCTAAGCAACATGCCCACCGGCGTTTACTTAGTCCGCGTACCGTCCTTAGGTTACGTTAGCAAAATCACGCTGAGATAATAATTAAGCGCAATGGTCGCGGAGCGCGGTCATAAAAAAAATCCTCCCGAAAGGGGGGATTTTTTTGTTACTGCCGTTTTGGGATGGCGCATTGATAAAGTCAGGAGGAAAGTGTGAGAAAATTAGAAATGTAAGCGTTTTTAATCGTAAGAAGCGGGGTTTTATTTGCGTCGGAGAAAAATATTAATTCAAAGGAAAGCTTCCCGTCTGAAAACTTATTTTTTTCATTATCAGTCGGGAATTTTTTTTCCAAACCTTCTATTGCTTCAATCCACCCTTTAACAACTTTTACAAGATCCTCTTTATTTTCCACTATTGTTTTAGTCTGTGAAAATATAGGGAAAACTATGGGGGCAACTTTGTTAAAGTTACTGTTTGAATAAGTTCCGCGTGCTTGTATAGCTATTTCATTATTGCCACACAATGTTTCTAAATAGCTAACTAATGTATCAGAAAGTGTTTCTTCTTCTTTATAATATAGAGCTAAATCAACGTCTTCCACAATACGAGATGCGTTAAGTGCCGAGTCAAACGCTGTTGTAGGTGTAGTATATATAAAAACATCATTCATGTTCTTGCCGCATAATTTTTCATTTTGCTTAACGTAAATTTCCGAAACTGCATTTTGATACTGCAAGACATTTTTTGCCGGCATTATAATTTTGCGCTTATTTATTTTCTGGCCGTCGGCAGGGCTTAAATAAGCACCATTTTTTTCAAAAATCCACTTTCCATCTTCCACAGATTTCGCATTATAATTTTCTATTTGCGGTTCAATGCCTTCTATTTCGGGTTTTATGGTAATGCAAAATTTATCTTTTTCATATTGTCCTTCGGTAACTGTAAATTTTATTTCTTCATTAGAATCATTAAAATGCCTTATCGAATTAATGTTTGCAAATGAAATGTTTTTTAAGGGTAACAAAATCTCTTCGGCGCAATTGAAAGCCGCCTTGAATTCATCTACTGTTTCCTTGTCCGGATATACGTTGCTGCTATTATTTATTTTGTCGGCAAGCGTTCGCAAATCTTCATATATTTCTTCTCCGACTTCATTAATTTGAGCAAGCATTTGGAATGTTTCGTTATTTCCACTTGAAAGTAAGTTATTTTTTCCAATGTTATACTTAACCATACAGTTACATATCTGTTGCGGATAGTTGTATGAACGTGAGTAGGTAAAGGCGTACCTCCAGTTGAAACCGTCTTCTGCGGTTGCAGCATCGTCCTGAGAAATCATTATCGGGGTTTCCGGAAAATCATATAATGGGAGCGGTATGGAAATTTTGGACAATTCTACGTTCGCAATATCTTTGTTTATTTTACCAAACCATTCCGAGGCGTTAAAACCATCAATTATTCCTTTCATGTTGTTTTCAATATGGCTAACGTTGTAAGTTAGATTTAAGTCAGCTTCAGATAAAACCGCACCAGTATCGTCTAAGATAATGTCCGAACCCGATACCGCAAAAATCATCTGTTTTTTATCGTATTCTAACTTTGGCGATGAGTAAGAAAATTTGTTGTTGTCAGGGGCAACTAAATTTCCAAAAAACACTGCTTTTTGCGGCAACCCTTTAACAGCAACCGGTAAAACCGCAATGACTTTAACTCCATAAAATGATGAAAGCGAGCCTAACATTCTTTGTCTAAATAACTCAATTGCTCCTCCAGAAACAGTACCACTTGATCCTTTGAATGCTGGAGATAACTCTTTCGAAAGTTTAGCGGCGATTGCTTCTTTCTCTTTTAGCAGTTCGTTATAATCACATCCAGACAACACCGCTGCACTTACAATGTCCGCAGAGAAAATATTGTCAGCGAATTTCAAGGCATTTCTGAGCCATATGTTCAGGTCAACAGCACGATAGTTTTTTGCTTCTTGTTGGTCAATCAAGTTTCCGTCGGCGTAGGTTTTAATTTTTACATTGTCGCGGTCTATTAGTACATTTGAAATAGGTTTTGGCAGGAAAAGCTCCGCTTCGCTGCAATCGATATTAATTTCCATAGATGCTTTTTTATACACATATATTTCCGAAGCACCACTGCTTTTTAATAATATGTAATCAACAAAGACTTTGCTAAAATCTTTAGCAAACAGGCGTAAATCCTCAGGTATGCCTATTTTGGATTTTGTGCTGATAATATCTCTGACTTCTTCATATCCCTTGTCTGCTCCTTCTTTTCTTGTTATAACAAAAGAACAATCCAAGGGGAATAGCTCAGATTGATTTGTGCCACCTTCAAACGAAAAATTAAGCGAAAACTTAAATGGTAAGTCATTGATATCACTTGTAGCACTTTGCAAAAACTTTCTAATCTCATTTATTATATTAATTAAATTTTCTTTTTCCAATACTTTGGACATGTTGCTGAAAACAGAACATTCAAGGTAAATTTCCAAATTACGGTCGTTTATTTGTGAAAGCAAGCGTGTGTAAAAAACAAGTGCACATTTGCGAATGTCATCGTTATCTGTAAAATCGTCTTTTGAAAAGTTAAGTGTTACCAAAACAGTATTTTTGTCTTTAAATTCCCAATATGCGCTCATCGACTGCCATTTTGACAAGCCAAGCAAGGTATCCTGATACCCAACGAACCTTGCCGAATAAAACTCGGGGACAAGCTTGTTGCCGTAATAATCCAACCAATTAAAACGGTATTGAACCAGTTTCCCACAAGATTCGTAATCACCACCGGCATGTTTATCTGTAGGTATGGTTATGTTGTACTGAATACCGCCATCCGTGTTTTTGTATGAATACGGCGCGGAAGTCTCAACTTCGTCCTTTACGCCGTAGCATAAAAATGAGTAGCTGTTTTGCAACAAGGTTTTTGCATAATCTTCAGGATCATTCACGGAAGTTTCCCAAAGCATATCTTTTGTGTCTCTTTTAATAATATAGCTCTCATTTATTTTAGAACAGGTATTTTCACTGCCGGCCGGCATCCGGCTGCCTGGCTGTACGAGAATCTTAATTTCTTGTTCTACGGCAAAAAGTTCTTTTTTATAGCGGTTTAGCCATAGCGCATATGCGGGTGTTGTAGAATTTCGCAAAGCAAAGTCTGCCAGTTTTTCGTTGACTTTGGGAGTCGCGGTAAATGATCTTACCTCTGCGTTATTGCCAGAGCCGATTACAATGTTTTTAAAATTCCATTCGACAGGCTTTAATGTTACGCTCGGATTTTCTTCGGCAATTCTACGAATGTCGGTGCAGTATTTTTCAGCCATCTCTGCGGGGGAAATTAAGTCAGAACTTACCGTTAGTTCATAAACATATTCTTCAGCAAATGCTGTTAAAACTTCGCCTTCTTTAGGTTCTTCGGTTGAAGAAACAGCGTTAACTAACGGCATGTATTCGCATTCGCCCGCTTTTTTAACATCAAAATCCAATGTTACTGCAAGTGTAACTTTATCTCCGAGTTCCGTATTGCCGCTGTCACGGTAAGTTAATATATAACCTCCGTTGTTGGTTACAAACGCCTTCCAAAGCAATTTCAATGTCAATATCAATGCATTTCTATTGTATGGTTGGCTAAGAAGATTATCAGGGGGACGTGTTTCAGTTGACATATTGATTTGAGAGACTTCTAAAAATGTTTCGTTGCCACTGTTTGTAAACAATTCGGATTTTAACAATTCAAGCGTTTCAATTTCTACATTGGTAGTGATTATTTTCTGCAAAATTCGTATGGAACGCTGGGAAGCGCTTCCGATTACATAAATGCCTTTGGTATCTGTTTTTGATATTGAAAATTCGATCAAAGCAAGCGGAGAAATATCTATATCGCGTTTTTTAATTTCATCGTTATCATATTTCGTCAGATATAGCCCGAATTGAGGATATGCCTCATATTCGCCGTCAAAGTATTCCGTTAGACTATCGGGGACACTCCAAATATATTTTTTGTTTATTTCTATCGGATTTGCAAACGATATTACCTCCGGTACAAACTCCGCTTTGACTTCTTCAAAATCACTTTTTAACGTAAATGTTTTTGCATGCTTTGCAAGTGCATTTACTGTTTCAACGAGTTTTTTCGCTTCATCGGACTTATCATTGGAATCTATCTTCAAAGAAAGATCATTTTTTGGTAAAACAAAATAACTGTTCCTCGATGTAATGTTAATTTCAAACGATATATTTTCGCTGTATGGTAACGCAAAGGCTTGTCCGGTTAAAGAAAAAATCCCCGCTTCTTCCGGAAGAGTAAGTTTTGTGTCGAGCTCCTTAACCCACAGTCCTTTTTTCTTCGGTTTAATTAATGCTGCTCCATCCTTAACAGTAGGCAACCGCAATCCGTGAAGGAAGAATCTTGAGAGAAGGCCGGAAAGCTCTCCATAAAAATTTTCTCCCAAATCTTCAATTATTTTGCCTAAAGCAATCGATTCTTTTCTCAAATCTCGCAGTTTTCTTCTCATTGTTCTGACAGAGTGTTTTGCGGCAATCGCGAACCAGTCGCAGAAAACATATTCGGAAACAGATAGGGTAGAGCCAACGTTAAATTTATTTCTTGCATTTTCTTCTTCGACTACAATTGCCAGCGCTTTGAAAATATCCTTAAAAGCATTTAAGGCGCCTTCGTTGAGTTTGTTATATTCCTTTAAGGCATATTCATATTGCGTAGTGCCGTTGTTTATTGACTGAAATTTTGTACTTGGTGGAATAGGAAAGTATGTTCCTTCAATATCTTCTTTTTCCTTGGTCTCTAAAATATTTATTTTAAAAAAGTTTTCAAGGAAATTTTCTGCATCTCTAATTGAAATCGGCATTGTTTCTTTTTCAAAATAGGCCTCAATTCTCGCAAGGCAACATTCGCTTATTTCAAGATTAAGTAATTCCGATTTATTCATTTCCTCGTCGTGAGCGGCGGCAACGACCCAGTAAATAAGGGTTTCCGCTAAAGGCTCAAAGCTATATTTTTTCTCTATGGTGAGTAAAACATTACCTATAACACATTTTTCTTCCTTGCTATATTCATCAGCAGCTGCAGTCATCGCTAGAGAAAGATTTCCTTGTAATATAATTTTTTGCTGTGGCGGTATCAAGTTGGAAAAATTCATATTTGCAGCAGAGTCCGCTTTATTATACACGAAAAGCAAAGCATTAGCGCTGTTATTTACAGCAACTGGGTCCCAAGGAGCATTTTCTTCTTTCCCTATTACAAAGGTCTCTTTGACTTGTATTGAGAAACTGAAACTTATGTGGATTTTGAATAACCACAAATTAATGGTAAGCGAAGCCGATGCTTCAACATATGCGCTAACTGTCAAAGCCGTTGGTTTATAGACTTCATACGCAAAATCAACTGATAAAGCAAATTTAACGTTTACCGATACGCTGATTATCGCAAAGTCTATTTTCCCGTAAACCTCGCCTATTAACGCAGCTGTTCCCTTGAGAGAATAATACCAGACTTCGGTGGGTTCTTCATCGTATGGGTTCCATTTGGCTATAACGCCCTCAAGTATGGTGACTACAGTCAGCGAGAATCCACCGCTCAGTGGCCCATAACTAATATTTTTGCCCACACCTATGCGCAAGCCCAAACCAAAAACTATAGCAGGGTTGAACATTCCCTTGTCTGATTCAGGAAGATATATTCCGGAGCTTTCGGCGGAGGCGGATGAGAGTTTTCCAAAGTAAAAGCCAGCGAAGCCGATAACCGGAATTCCCGGAACGATAATGCCTGATAAGCAAAACGAACGCGAGAAATCTCCGTTTTTGGGAAACCCTACATCAATTTTAAAATCGCCGTTAGTATAAATTTCTATATAAAAATCGGGTAAGGTTATGGAATAAGCGCCCAGCTCAAACTGCCTAAACTTGCTGGGTAAGGTTATTGTTGCTTTAAAAACACCAAGGGTTTCTGAAAGTTTTGCATAAATTATCTCAAACGCAAGGCCGTCAAAAATTTTTGCGGCAGTTCCGGCGAGTTTTACACGCAGTGCGAATAACGAGGGGTCATAAAAAACAATAGCTGTATCAAGAAAATAATCGTTACCGCTTTTCAAAATGCCAAAATTAGCCGCTACGAGCATTCCGGTATTTTCATCGAAAGCCGGAAATTTTTCGGGAGTGGTATTTTCGATAAGATGACCAATTGCCCCTTCTGTATTTTGGGGATTAAAGCTTGGTTCAAAGAATTGGACTTTCTGTCCAAACGCCAAATACCTTAAATCAAAATATTTGTTGCCACGACCGGCAGGAGCGGGAGCGGTGCCGGGCTGGGAGGCATCCCAAGAGACTGATTCCGGTGCGTTAGGAGCCCATGCGTATGCGATTGATAGTTGTACATCTATTTTTTTCTTTTCGTTTGGATTATAAATTACTTTAACGTCTTTCAGTTTTCCGAAACCCAAATCTAAATCACACCCTATTTTGAATTCAAATTGTTTCTCATTTCCATTTTGAGAAGATGTATAGATGAGTGTAATATTAAATTCAAATGTATTCAATATATCCCACGGAGGGTCAAGCGAAAAACTTGAGCCGTAGTACCAGCCGATAAAAGTTTCAATCATCTCTCCTATGTTGAAATTGTTTAAATCTAATCTTGCCGTTACTTTATCTGGTGATTTAATAATTTCACCGGAAAACTTTCCCCATTTAAGAAACAAATTTGTCGTAACATCAGAATAATCAAACTTAACTATACAATCTGCACCAAGCAAATTCATGGACACTTGCAAATATCCATAAAAACCATCTTTATTTTTACCAACAGCACCAGATGCAGATACTGTCTTATTAAGAAAACTTATATTCCAATCTTTCACAAAAGCGGAAATTTCAAAATAGACATTCTCCTTTTTTGTTAATACAAATTTTAATCCCGCAACAAGCGGATTTTCTTCCTCGTTATTAAGCCTTAGCAAGCTGTTGTTGCCTTTGTAAGTGTCCACAAGGTCTTTGATTGTAACTGATTGCGACAGTTTTGCTTCTGCGGCTAGTTTCCATGTGCCGCTATCATATCCAACCGCAACGCCAATATCAACTTTTTTGCAAATCTTCATTGTCCCCGCAAAGCCAATAGAAAACTTGCCCGATTTATCTGCGATATGCAAACCCAATCCGGTTATAACAAAATTATCGGTAATCACCCACTCGCTCGACACTGCAGCAGAAAGTTTATAATTGCTATTTCCGAAGTCCGCAAAAATAGACAAGTCTGTAATTTTTAACTGTGTATCAAAATTACAATCAAACAATTTAAGAAGTTTATTAACATTAATTTCTTCCGATGCCATTCGCATTTCTGCCACAAAGGGTGGATAGGAAGCGCCAAGCCAGAGTTGCCCTATTTCGCCACCACTACTTATTATCTTTGTGTCGCCAAAATCAACGAAACATCCCACAGCCACCCGGATTTGCCTGTTAGCAAAATCCATAGGGGAATCAACTGTCACAGAAATACTTGGATTCGCTGTAAGAATATTTGTATCGCCTTTCTTCCATAATACCCATGGCTTACCAGAAGAGTTCGCAAATGAAAAACTCATTGTTGTTATTTTATTGTTTTCTTTATCATAAACAAAAACAAGTTCGGAAAGCCCTAGGTCAACTATGCCTGCTAGTTCTTTTGGCAAGAGTGATTTAAAATCCAAACCACCCGCAATAGCACCAAATGCGCCAAAAGCCGAAAGCGGCTGTTTAAAATTCGCCATTATTCGGGTTAAGTTGTTTTGATAGTTAAAATCAATTACAAAATTTACACCATAATAATCGTCTGTCCTTCCAACATAACCACCTACGCTTCCTTTTGTAGGCATATTGTTTTCTGCGGTAATCACGCTAAAGTTTACATCGGAGAACTTTATCCAAGGCAAATTAAGCAAACTATTCGGCTGAGGAAAATTTCCGTTAATATAAACCCCAAAGCTATTGCCGCCATGCCAGTCCGTAAAGTTTATCTCAAAAGTTCCGCCTGTAAGTTCAGCAGACTTTGCATTGTTTATAGACACTCCACAAATTTCATCGTCATCCCGTTTTCTTTTTTTTCCCTCCTCCTCCTCTTCCTCAATTTTGTAATAATCCAGAACAATGTCATCGATTGAGTCCAATGTAAGGATAAAATCTTTTCCAGCCAAAGAAGAAAAATACTTCGAAATTCGCATACCATCCAACGCAGAGGAAAGATTGAGATACCCTTTTTCTTCAAACTCTTTTCGTAGTTTTTTGTGAAGCTCCTTAAACCCGCTAGGTGTAGCAGTAAGAGAAATTTTGTTGCCGTCATTCCCGAGGATAACAGATTTTATCGGCTCATTTTCCATTTCTTTCCTAAGCATGTCAAATACACCGGCAGAGGCGGCAAGTTTGTCGTTTATTACACTTGGCTCTGCCTCGGCACTGGATTTTCCCTGCGCATAAAGACTTAAGTCGGTAAAAAACTTCTCTTTAGGGTCGCGAAGAAAATCTGCAACACGGTCAATTTCTTTGCTGAGGTTTTTGTTAAATGCTGTAGCGTAAGCCGAGATGTCATTGCTGAAGATATCACATAGATCACCCATATACGATGCATCGGCAGGCCCGAAAAAGCCCGGGTAAGCGGAGGCGGTTTCGATTGCTTTATGCAAAAACGGAACACCTACATTAACTGCGAGGTTTAAGTAATCGCAAGACTCAAAAAATAAAAATTTGCTGTTTGCGTATAATGCGGCAATGTAGTCGTAGGGGAGGGTGCCTACAAGGCAGATATAAAGTTTTCCGGTTTGAAAAGATGTTGAGGAACCATCCCAAAACTCAAGTTTATTTAAAGCATCACTTAGTTCTGAGCGTTTTTGTAAAAGTGGGCTTAACAAACCGGCTTTCAAATCGTCTTCCGATGCCTGAGGGTATTTTTCTTTTAAATCTTCCAATAGTTTTGCATAGTCTTTTGTGAGGTCGCAAAAGCTGCGGAGCAATGAAAAATGCGGGTCGTTGGTGTCTGTGTAATCTGTAAATATAAGTGCTATAGATTTGCTGCTGTCAGATTTTAATTTTGCGAGTGCAGCGAGTGCGAGGATTAGGACACAGTTGTCGCCGCGGTCGGAGGCGGGGTTGGGGGTGGTTAGGCCGCTTATTGGGAAGAGGGAGAGGTTTTGGGCGTTTAGGAGCTTGTCTGCTTTGTCGAGGTTGCTATAAAGTTTGCTTCCTACCCAGTAATCTTTTATATCTTTGGGTATGGTTTTAATTTTTTTTAGGTCAATGTAGTAATTTCGCATGGGGAATGGTTGGTTTACTATGATAGAATCGGTAAAAAAAGTAATCCAATCGCCTTTTTCATTCTGGATTTTTATAAAGCTAAAATCCGTGCCATCAAGATAAGGGCGTATTGCCATAATATATTCGGAGTTATTGCTTAATGTTTCCCAAAACCCATCTAAAAATTCGCCTCCGCATAGAACAAATTTTTCGTTTATATCCTTACCGCTTCCAAGGTACGAATATTCGTTTAAAAATGGTAAATTCTGTTCTATTTTTTCACAGAGTTTTTCATCATTTTTGTCATAAATAAGCCGGATTTTGCCTTTATTAATATTTGCAAATTCGGCGAGTCTGCGGGTTAAAAAAATCGTGTTCGCCGTGTTAGCATAATTATTCGCTTTGTTAAAATACACAGCAAGCGCACCCAGTTCTTTTATAAACTCTATAAACGACTTATAAGAATCTGCATACCTTTTGTCAGAGGTTTCCTGTTCTTTATTGTTCAAAAGCTTTACAGTAAGCGATGTTATATCCATTTGTTTTTCCTTTTGAGTTACTGAATTTTTCGTTTCACAATTATGTAGTCCATTCAAAACCAAATTTAAAATATTTTAACTCAAGAAGGTCTTCAAAAAAATAATTACCCATCATGATACGTGTATGCATAGTAAGACCTCTTCCACTGCCATTGGCCCTATTGCAAATAGGTAACATACAATAAGACCCAGATGGAACATATCGATTACGTGAATAACCTTCGAAATTCACAGTTTCGATTGGCATTGTGCAATTCATTTGACTAATCCAGCCGATATAACTATAGCAAGAAAAAAAAGCACTTAATATAAGAGTCATGTGACTAATTCCCATAGTTTCTATAAGTACATGTCCTCCTACATAAGTTGAATCACACAAATGATTTTTTCCGCTGGAAGCACAATAGTTATGAATCGGGTGCAATGGGGTACGATTCAAACTTACCTTTTCCTTATAATATGGAAGCCACGTTTTAGATGAATCTAGAGGCTCATCCGCAGGTTCATATCGGAAAGAAGCTGGTGAATAGCCGGAACTACTTCCCACAAGATTATAAAAATAACCGCTGAATGGAGTGATTATTTTAACAGCTTTTCCATTTATTTCATTAGTATAATTGTCTCTCAACACAATATCATCAACATGAGAAGATAATGTAACTCCTGTGCCTTTAAGGATTTCACAGATACGATCATACACCGTCCTAAGGTGGTTTTTAATAGGCAGAACCACATTGAGTAGGGGAGAATTATAGACCAAAGGGGTAGTATCTTCACTATAAACAATAAATAGCGGTTGCTGTTCCATCAGAGCATCATTTTGTGAATTCAACCTATAGAGATTAAAAAGCGGGCGCGTATAATGCGGCGGAGCTTCATACCCCCTCTCCTCCTCAGTCTTACTATAATCATAAGCACAAACCTTTATTCTGCCACCCTCATAAGCATAATGCACCACCGTCTCCCCAACCAACACATCCTCACCAATCTTGCCCACCACACACCGCGCTTTCGCCACATGCTCCCCCTCAAACAATGAAAATACTAATGTCTGCTCTTTCTGCTGCATGACAAGTTTTTCTCCGACACTATCGACATACTCATAATCCGCACCCGCAGGCACCTTCACAGAGACATAATTGCTCTTATGCTTAACACTTTTGTAATGGAACATACTCCACCTCCTCTACCTTCTTGGGCTCATCCTTCTTATACGCCGCAAACCACCCAATCCCATTATCATCCCCCGTCAACGCTAAATTCAACGCACCGCTTGTTGGCAGTTTTAGCATGCCTAACAACTCCAACGCAACCTTTGATATATACAATAGCGGCACTTCGCCGTTCAGCTTCAACCTCGCATCACCAAGCGTAACGCCGATTACATTGCTAATCAGTGTAGAACCGGGTAGTTTAATTCCTATAAATATACTGCCTTCCACATCCCACGCAAAAATTATTTTTGATGTCAGTGACGAACCTCCCGATAAGCTCCCCAAAGCACCGAGTGTTACGGAAAACTCCATGCCTGTGGCGTTTTCTTTTAACGTTCCGGTTTTGAAATTTTCAACTGCAACCGGTTTATAATCTTTTGTTATATTGATTCCGTTTAAAACGGCTGCCGGCACAAGCCCAAAAACTTTGCAAAAACTACTTTTTCTCATTTCAGACAAACTCATGTCAAATTTAACCTCGCTTATGTCTGTGGTAAAAATACTTTTTTTATCCTTGGCTGTAAGGTTAATCTTATAACCCGAGAAGTGAAGTTTACCGTATGAGAGTACATCAACGGATTTTTTGTCTTCTTCGTCATTTTTCGGCTCGGCAAACGTCATAGTTCCCATTATGTCAAATGCAAATTCCATTGCCGCCGGATTAACAGAAATAACCGTTACCCCGTTTATCTTTGCCATTGTCAGCGGCGTGTTTTCAAACATCAACTCGCCGCCGTTTGAGTTCATCATCAATACAGAAACACCATTTGTGTTTTGCAATGAGCCGTTTAATATAAGCGCGTTATAGAGGCACCCGCCGGCAGAAGGTTTAAGTCCCATAAACCTGTTTATAACAAACTGTGATATACTATTGAAATTTTCTACTGTTCCGTTTTCAAACAGGACATTCATTTCTAGTAATTTAAACTCATATTCCGCTGCCGGGTCTTCTATAGGTGTCGCACTGCCGTAAAATCCGTCTGCGGCGTAGTGTATAAGAGCAAAGAACGGAGAGATGCCATCGTTTTGAGGTCCCTTGTCGGTCGCTTTCAACGGCACCAGTTCGGAGCCTACATGGTGCGCACGGATTTTTGAAGTGTCGGACAAGCCGGCAAGCAGGGGTTTTAAGCTGTCGGGAAAACTTGTCTCACCTAAAGACACGTTGAGCGCTAGAAATCCTTTCCAATTTTCGTCTGTTATAATTTCGAAAAATTTTTTATAATAATTGTTGCCGTTAGTATATTTTTCATAAGCCTCCTTGCAATAGCTTAACATCCAGTTCGCAAGGTTTGCCGGTTCTCCGCATTCCTCCGGTGGTTTGGAGAAGTTTTCCTTGCCGGTCCAAAGGTTTGGGTTGCCGCAAAGGCTGGCGGCGGGGTCTTCGTGGTTATAAATTTTTCCTTTGACGCCTTTTACTATGATTATGTTTGCATAATTGTTGTAATTGCTATCATCCCCAGGTTTTAGTTTAAACTCCCAGTTTTCGATTGAGAATTCATTTTGGAAGTTTCCGATATGTTTTGTTGTATCTGCTATAACGCAGAAAATTGAGGAACTGGAAAATGCTGAGCGGATTTCGTTTGTCGTATTGGCAAATGCTAAATCACCTTTATGCGAAAACGCAACTGTGATTTTTTCGAATCTGCTGTTGCTTACTTCTCCGATAAAGCCTGAGGGCGTCGCTGCAGTCATCAAGTTGTTGTTTGAAATAAGGCAACGGAAGCTGTCATTTTGAGCGGCGTTGGTATGTGCGTGGTTGTTTCGCTCGCTTACCAAAATCGTGCGTTCAAAGCCATAGATTTGTTCTGCGCTTGCCCATTCGTTGCTCCCCATATCATTGCTGGGGGCAAAAGTATCTGAAGCGTCTTTGAGTATATGCGAGTTTACATTTTTATAAGGAACTATAGGCAATGCAGGAGAACCACTATTAAAATCAGTGTATAAATCAGCTAATAACAAAACATTACTGTCGCCAGAAAAGAACGGAGTTTCCAAAGACTGAGAAAAATATTTTCCGCAAAACTTAACCCACGATGTTATCATATCATCGGTTAATAAGCTCTTAGGCGGCGGTTCTACAAAGTCGCTTATGGAGAATTCCTTTTCGGGGTAATATGGGGAGAAGGCAGGGCGATCTGGTACAAATTCAATAATACCGTCTTTTCCAAGCATTATGTACTCCGTTCCTGAAAATCCGCATAAGAGTTTTACTTCTTTGCCGTCTTTGGTTGTTACTCTATATTTTCCAAGTGGTGCGGAGTTTATATATGTTGAAATTCGTGGCAGAAATGAGACACCACCGTTGTTCTGGAGGTCTTCTGGATTTTTCGATTCAATGACAGGAGTAAGGTATAAAGGATCGCCGTAGAGAGAAAGGAAGTTACAAGGTATGGGGGTTTGATTCTCGTATTCCAAAAACCGCATGGTGTTTTTATGGAAAACGCCAAACCCGAATTCAAAATTTACATTACCATGAACTCCGATATCACCAAAGATACGAGAACTTATTAAACATTTTTTACCATTTTCGTTTGTAAAGCTATACTCAAATCCGCAACGAAAATTTTTGATAAACTCATCTCTAGTAAGTCTTTTCTCTGCGATGATTTTTCCACATTTTTTGCCACACAAGATGAGCGATACCTTGTCGATATATGATATAAAATTGATAGTTCCTATAGAAAAGTCTACACTTTTTGTTAATGTCAAAACTCCGGTGTCTTTATTTATATTAACATTAGCCTGATTGTCAATTTTTATATCTATGCCATTGTCAGCCGTTCCGCTTATCGGTATACGGAAAAAATTCGTAATATGTGTAAATTCATCTGACATCGGCATAGCGATGTTAGCTTTCTCGGTTATCCATATAATCCCACGATTAGCGCCAACATCTGAAAGTAGATAACTGCATTTTGTTAACAGCGTTTTAGCTTGCTCTTCGTCAATTGAGTCCAAATCAATGGATTGATAGACAAACGATACCGACTGGTCTTCGAGTGCGTTAGCAAGTGTGAAAGTTTTTGGGAGCTCACCGGAGATATTATCCAAGACAACAGCGAGTAGAGACCTGCCATTGTCTTCGAAGTATAAACTCAAATTCTCGAATTTACGCGTATATGTTATCATTTCAAGTATTAAAAAATACTGCTACGCTTAAATTTGAAAATGGATATAGGCAACCATGTTTGAAATATCTTTATTATCCCACCCGTTGGCAAAATACGCCAATGTATAAATATTGTTACGGCGGAGTCCAATGTTATTGAAAACTATTCTTCCCACATTTTTAGAGTCGCCATCTGTTATTTTTTGAACAAATTCTGCTTTGTCACTTGGGTTGATAAAAGGTCCATTTCTCCAAATACCAAGCCAATGCTCATTGCGTTCCATGCCTGCCAAAATTGTATAGGTCAACGTAGCGGACGAACTATTTCCTTCTATATGCAAATCCATACAGTTGATCACATTCCCTACCAAGCCATCCTCCCTTGGTATTATCGCGCTGGCGCTTACGTTTTTATAAGCTTTTTCGTTTTCCGCAGGGTTTCCCGTTAGGCAGTAACCAAGAATATATTCGTCGGAACTTATATTCGCATCCACAATGGTCCAAGTGCCACTTGAATCATCATTCTTTATTTCGTCAGAATCTCTTGATTTTTGGTTCACTGGGATCATTCCGCCGCTCGAGTTCCAAATACCTACATAGTCTTTACATGCTTTCGGCTTCCTCCCGTTTAATGTATGATACTTAAATGTAATATCTGACTTGCTTACTTTTACATCAGACAACTTTACACTGTCCTTTCTGATGGAAGTCAAGTTTTCCAAGTTTTCCGCCATAATGAATCTCCTATTTTAACGATTTAACTTAAGTTACAATATAGAAATCAAAATTAACTCAATACAGTGCCAGCAGTTAGAAGGCAAAAGCCTACAGGGCAAGCCCTTTTTTTTACCCAATCACACGCACAAACAATCCAAAAACCTCTTTTTTCCCTTCCTAATCTACAATGCCTACACCGGATACCTTAACTTCTTTTGCTCCGCAGCACTCTTATGTCCATGATTTCCTTTATCTCCCGTACTGTTATTTCAATATCCCACCGCATGCAGTATTTTGCGACTATCTCGGTGCGGAAAACAGGAAAATGACAATACTATTACAAACTATAAAGCTTCGTTTTCTTAACTTTTATTTAAAGTTAAACAAATAGTCCATAGGAGCTTATTATGACTAGGATAATATTTTTCATGTTTGCCATGCTATTCCTGTATCAATGTATGGGCTGGAGGTTAGTTTTCGCCCAACAGAAGAGTTCTTTTACGGATTCTAGAGACGGAAGACAATACAAAACAGTAAGAATAGGTAGTCAAACATGGATGGCAGAGAATTTGATTTATTCAGGAGATTATGAAGATATTGGGGCTTGTTTTGGCAACCTTACAGTGGCTTGTGAATTATGCGGAAAGCTTTACAATTGGCATGAGGCAATTACAGCTTGTCCTAGCGGTTGGCATTTGCCCAGCCATGCAGAATGGGCAACTTTGGAAAAAGCTGTAGGCGGTTCTTCAAATGCCGGAGCCGTTCTTAAATCCAAAGGCAATTGGAATAACAATGGCAACAACATAGACAGGTATGGTTTTTCTGCGTTATCTTGCGGTTATTGTGACACTCGCGGTTATTGTGACAATTTAGGTGATATCACTATCTTTTGGTCTGCTACGGAAGGTCCCAACAATGACGCTTGGCGTTGGAGTGTAAACGCCAACAATAATGGTATATACAGTGGTAAATTCAATAAAAGCAATTGGTTTAGTGTCCGTTGCGTAAAAGACTAAACACCTTGTGCAAAAAATGTACCATCTAGCTCCAACGATGATGCTTACTTTGTAGATACTCGCGATGGCAGCATAGACAGGCGTTATCAAGATAACGATGGCTTCACATGCCGAAGACAAAAGGATAGAAAATTTCTCGCAAAACTTTTCTACCTTAGCAAGCTATGAACATGTACTACCCCATTCAAATACCATACATTTTAGACAAAGCATTTTCTGAAGCATTTCTTTACGCAGAAGAAATCGTTCCTGATTATCAAGATTTTTTAATTTGCTTATGGAGTATACAACCGCTTACGGACAGTGAAAAAACAGTGAATAATATAATCATCGCAGACGGCTGCATAGACCTTGTGGCGAATTATAAAGAAAAACGGATTGATTTTATAGGAATGTCTAAAACTAATTTTGAATTTAAAATAGACGCTCAATCTTGTTATATCGGAGCGAGACTAAAGCCGGGTGCGTTTCACGCCATCACAAATATTCCGGCAAGCGAAGCAATGGATACTTTTTTGCCGCTAAATACCGTTGATAAAAACTTCGACACAAATTCATTCTTTGCACTAACATTTTCAGAAGCAAAAGAAGCTTTCAAAAATTACATTGGCAATTTAATTCAAGATAAAAAGCCCAGCGAATTTATCACGCTTTTCAACGAGCTTAACAAAAATATTCCCAACACAGTCGCTGAGATTTATCAAAAAATGTATTACAGTCCAAGACAATGCCAAAGACTTTTTGTCAAGAATTACGGACTATCGCCGCAAATGATTCTGTGCATTTTGAGATTTCAAGAATGCCTGCAAATTCTAACTTCCGGAAAAGCAACAAAAGAGGTTATGGACATTCACAATTATTACGACCAAGCTCATTTCATCAACGACTTCAAACGAAACATCGGTCTAACGCCACTGGAATTAGTGCGCAAATATACTTCACAATAAAAATTGTCGCATTTTTACAATACAAATCAGCTAATTTTAGTTATATTTGTTATTTTAGCAAAGGAGTTAATTATGATAGAATCAAGATGCGGTATTTTGTGCAGCGAATGCGATTACAGAGAAAAGATGAATTGCTGCGGTTGCGTAAATATCGAAAAACCGTTTTGGGGTGACTCATGCCCTGTAAAAAAATGCTGCGAGAGCAAAAAACTGGAGCACTGCGGTAAATGCAGCGATTTCCCCTGTGATTTGCTAAAGCAATTCGCCTACGACAAAGAACAAGGCGACAACGGCAAGCGTATTGAGCAGTGCAGGATGTGGGGGGAGGGTTAAGGGGCGTATCTGGCTCTTGTTCGCGCAATCAAATGGGGCTGCCACTCACGGGCAGCGTCACAGGAGTAAACATTCCCAGGCGGAAACGGAGTGCCTGACTCTTGTTTGTGATTTAGAGTGTAGGGAGCTTCTGTGGAAGGCTTGGATTATTTTGTATATTTGTAATTATGAGAACTTTGCAAGTTACTGTGCCGGATGTTGAGTATGCCCGTTTGGGCATTCAGTATGATATTCTAGATTTTTCAGAATTGGAAAGGCTAATGGAAAGAAATAGGTTGCGTAAAAAACAGGATAAATGCGTTTCTTTTGCAGAAAAATGCGGAATTTCTACTATGACTATGGATGAAATCAACGCAGAAATCAAAGAATATAGGGCAGAGAAACGAGCAAAGCAAAATGCAAAAAATAATTTTTGATACTAATGTTTTGGTATCCAGCATAATTCAAAAAAGTTATCCCTATCTAATAGTTAGAGAATTATTTTTTGAAGATAAGTTATCTTTGTGTTTATCCGCATCTTTAATGCAGGAATATTGGGATGTCTTGTTTCGTGAAAAGTTCAGTAAATATTCGGCTTTTTATTTTGAAGCTTTGGACTTGTTAGAAGAAATAAGCGATAAAGCAATATTTTTTTCGCCAAAAACCAATATAGATTTGTTAGGTGACAAAGATGATAATATGCTTTTAGAGCTTGCAAGCGAAAGCAATGCGGATTTTTTGATAACCGGCAATTCAAATGATTTTACAATTTCAAAGTACAGAGAAACCTTAATTGTTAACCCAAAAAATTATTGGGAGAATTACAAGCCGACTAGTGTCAAGTTAATCTAAAAATGGTGTTCTAGGCCAGAGAGGATAGCGGAATGAGTATGCCTGCACAATTGGTAAAACGTTTGTAGATGAGCTTTTAAGGAAAATGCAAGAAAACGCGAAGCGGTTGAGGAGCAAGCGCATTGAGCAGTGCAGGATGTGGGGGGAGGGTTAAAACTACATGTTTATTTGCAAATTCCATAACCTTACTTCCCGCTTTTTGATTTTTTCTTTCCTTTAAAATTCTCATTTTCCGCCAACTCTCTTAACTCTCGCAATTTATTTTCAAGAATTTTTTTATCAGGCAAATGTAGCTTATAGTCAGCTACAAGAGTCGGTGAAATGCTTCTGCTTAAAGCGTACTCTACAACGGTATCATCTTTATCTGCACAAAGTATTAAACCAACGCTTGGATTCTCACTAGGTTTCTTTACATCCCTGTCCAACGCTTCAAGATAGAATTCTCCTGACTTTATCACTTTTTCTTTTGTAAAATCGTGAGTTGCGTTGCAGGGTGTTATAATTTTATTTTTTTTGAAATGGGAGGCGCGGCGTAAAAAATGTATATTTTACGCCATGAAATATGATCCCATCATCCACAAAAGACGCTCTATTCGTTTGCGAAATTTTGATTACTCAAATGTGCGGTCGTATTTTGTCACGATATGTTTAAA
>JAITUM010000161.1 GCA_031286305.1 Candidatus Fibrimonadaceae bacterium
CCGCATGCCTTAATTGGGCACGTGTGGTTCTGTGAGGGGCGATACAATTTTCTATCTTATGCAGCATGGGAAAGCCTGTGCAACATAAAGAGAAGAAAGTTGAAAGTCGTCTACTCGACGTCCATTTCCTATGCTATTCGCTTAACAAGCCTTTGTCCTCAGGTACAGGTTGCACTATAATAAGCACAGCACAGCACAGCACAGCACAGCACAGCACAGCAACAACTGATAAAAGCAAAGCTATAAAATTTAATTTCGCATTTTTCCAGAATTTTCCAATCTTTTATAAGAGGTACAATCATGAACAGAGTTAAACTTACTCTTTTGGCGGCTATTTCTATAGCCTTGGCATTCACTCTTTCCTGCTCTGGCGACGGCGTTGACGGCTTGACCGGTGCCGCCGGTGAACCGGGCAAAGACGGCATTGCCGGCACTAATGGCACCAACGGTACTAATGGTACTGATGGCACCAGCTGCGAAATAACGCCCTTGGTTGACGCTGACAATGACTTTGAGATTTTCTGCGGCGGTGTATCTGTTGGCTTCTTGAACAACGGCACTGACGGCAAAGATGGCGACAACGGCAAAGATGGCACCAACGGCACCAACGGCACTAATGGTACTAACGGCACAAGTTGCGAAGTCAAGGCTTCGACCACTGCCGGCAATGACTTCGATATACTTTGCGGTGGCGAGTTTGTTGGCTTCTTGAACAACGGCGCCAAAGGCGATACTGGTGATACTGGCGACAAAGGCGATACTGGTGCTGGTTGCGCTGTTGCTACTGATCCTGCAGATTCTGCTTATTTGGTTATGACTTGCGGCGTTGGCGATGCTGCTACTACGGAGAAATGGGCCAAAGCTTTGTGTGGCACATTGGCGTATGATCCAGCAAAATGGGAGTGCCGCCGCGGCCGACTTGCCGTTTTTATTGATTCTCGCGATGGTCAAAAGTACCCTGTTGTGACGATTGGTACTCAAACTTGGATGGCAGAGAATTTGAATTTCGATGCAGATGGCAGCAAGTGTTACGACAATGACGCAGATAACTGCGACAAATACGGTCGTTTGTACAACTGGGATACAGCTATGGATGGCGATGAAAGCTCCGATGCTACTCCTAGCGGCGTTCGAGGCGTTTGCTCTGCCGGCTGGCATTTGCCTAGCGATGCAGAGTGGGATGCGCTGGTTAATCTTGCCGGCGGCGATGCTACAGCTGGTACCAAGCTTAAGGCTAAGGAAGGTTGGAACTATCACGCTACTTATGGTAACGGCACAGACAATTTTGGTTTTTCGGCCCTTCCGGGCGGCTACGGCGGTTCTAGTGGTACCTTCAACGATGTCGGTAGCTACGGCACCTGGTGGAGTGCGACGGAGAGCAGTGCCAGCAGCGCTTGGGGCCGGGACATGGGCTATAACGGCGCGAATGTCTACCGGATCAACTACGACAAGACCTACTTGTTTAGTGTTAGGTGTTTACAGGACTGAAGCGCGTTGTGCTTGCGTAGCGAACTGGGGCCAAATTCCCCTCTAATTTAGAGGGGTGCCCGAAGGGCGGGGTGTAGTTGCCGAAGGCAACAGCGGATATAATATACCCCGTCAGCTTCGCTGCCACCCCTTTATGAATAAAGGGGAATTATTTATGGCAAAATATTCACAATCATATTCAGGGCAAGGCACGCCTTACCCAGGTCATCGTTTTGCAAAAAAATTCCCCCTCCAAATCCCCTCATAAACTATAGGCACAATGTAAATATTTAGCAACGTAGAAGACAGCAGACCGCCCAAAATAACAATCGCCATGGGGCTTTGTATTTCGTTGCCCGGTTTGCCGCCCTGAAGCGCAAGCGGAAGGAGCGCCCATGCGGTGGAAATGGCGGTCATTAAAATGGGGCTTAGGCGATCGAGCGAACCTTGCATTACGGTTTCGCGCAGGCCCTCGCCTGCTTGATGCATGTGCTGATAACGAGAGATAAGCAAAATGCCGTTTCGCGTGGCAATTCCAAACAGAGTTATAAAACCAATAATGGAGGGAATGCTCACAACGCCGGAAGTGAAGAATATTGCGAGAACACCGCCTATAAGCGCAAGAGGAAGATTGAGCATGGTTATTGCCGCAACCGTGAAATTTTTGAACTCACTGTATAACAGCAAGAAAATTATGAATATCGCGAGAATGGAAACAATAAACAAAATACGCGAGGCGTTCTCTGCACTTTCAAACTGCCCGCCGTATTCAATGCGGTAACCTTCGGGAAGTTTAATATCCTGGTTGATAGCCCTTTGAATATCGTCCACCACGCTTTTCAAATCGCGCCCGGCAACATTTGCGGAGATTACAATTTTACGCTGAACATTTTCGCGACTGATTGAATTCGGGCCGCCAACAGAAACAATATCTGCTATTTCTTCCAGCGGAACTTTGCGCCCGCTTTCTATATCGATAAGTGCAGAACGCACCCCTTCAATGCTTTCGGTGTAATAATTGTTTAAACGCAAAATCAAATCGAAACTGCGCTCGCCCTCGTAAATCTCCGTAAGTTTTTCACCTGCAAAAGCTAGTTTGATAAAGTTATCGAAGTCTTCCAAGGAAATGCCGTAGTGCGCCAACATACCGCGGTTGGCGCGAATTTGCAGTTGAGGCGTTTCGGTTTGCTGCTCCACAGCTACATCAACCAAACCGTCAATGCCCTTAATTGAATTTTGAATTTGATTGCCAAGCATAAATAAATTGCTCAAATCGCTTCCAAAAAGTTTTATGGCAATGTTGGCACGCGTTCCGGAAAGCATGTGATCTATGCGGTGACCAAGCGGCTGACCAACTGTGGTTGCCACTCCGGGAACACCGGCAAGTGTGTGGCGTACATCTGCCAGAAAATCTTCGCGGCATCGCTCGGCTAGCGTGAAATTAACATCTATTTCTGCGCTGTTGGTTGCTTGCGAATGTTCATCTAATTCCCCGCGCCCTGTGCGGCGCGCTGTGCTTGTAACTTCGGGAATTGCGAGCAACTCATTTTCCATAAGGTTACCAAGACGATTGTTTTCCTCAAGCGATACGCCCGGTTTTGCTACAGCAGAAATGGTAAGCGAACCTTCGTTAAACTCGGGTAAAAAACTTTGCCCCATTCCCGAATACATCACCACGGTAAAGGCAAATATTGAAAATGTTGCGTATAGCACTTTCTGTTTATTGTTAAGAGCCCATTCAAGCGTTACTTTGTAAAGCGATAACAGCTTGCTGTTGAGGCGACTGTCTTTTTTATTTCTATCCAAATATTTTTTATCTGTAAGCAAAAATCTACACATAAGAGGCGTAACAGTCATGGCTATAAATGTTGACATAAACGACGCTATTATAAAAGCCATACCAAGCGGTTTTAACATGCGCCCTTCCATTCCCGAAAGGAAAAACAGAGGGGTAAAAGCCACAACAATAATAAATGTAGCATTGATAATTGAAGCACGAATTTCGTGCGAGGCATCGAATATCACATCGAAAACTGCTCGCTGCTCCTCTACTGGTTTGCAATGATTTTGGCGCAACCGCTTAAACACATTCTCCACGCTGATAATCGCCTCATCAACAAGGGGACCAACAGCAATGCACATTCCACCGAGTGTCATGGTATTAATATTCATGCCCAACAAATGCAGAACAACAATTGTTCCCAAAAGCGAGAGCGGAATAACAACAACAGAAATAATAGTTATGCGAACACTCATCAGAAAAATAATTAGAATAATAACAACAAAAGCAGCACCTTCAACCAGTGCCATTCCCACATTATTTACCGATGCTTCAATAAAATCTGCTTGGCGAAAAACCTTTGTATCCATTTTTATATCGGGTGGCAATGATTTTTGAAGCTCTGCCAAATTCTGCTCAATTTTTCTGGTTACATTTAATGTGTTTATATTGGGTTGTTTTGATACGGAAAGAATAACGGCTGGCTTGGCATTTTGCGAAGCGAAACCCATTTTCACAGCGCTCCCTATAATAACCTCGGCAACATCCGAAACAACAACCGGTTTGCCGCTTACAGTTTTAACATAAGTTAAGCCCAATTCTTCCAAATCATTGGTGCGTGCTATCCCCCGCAAATCGTATTCATTGCCGTAATCGCGCAACACGCCACCCACGGAGTTAATGCTAATGGTGCGGCCAACCTGCGCCAGCTCGTTCATTGTAACACCGTAAATATCCATCCTTTGCGGGTCTGCAAGTATTTGGTATTGCTTGTAATCACCGCCTATCACCGTTACCTGAGAAGCGCCGCCCGTGGCAAGAATGGCGGGTTTTACCAACCAATCGGCAAGGGTGCGCAAATCCATAAGCGAGGTGCTATCTGCCTGCATGCCTATAAAAAGAATTTCGCCCATAACGCTCGATTGCGGAGCGAGAACCGGCACAATGCCCAATGGCAGCATACCCGAGAGCGTAACCATTTTTTCGCTTACAATTTGCCGTGCTTTAAAAATATCCGTTCCCCAATCGAACTCAATCCATACAAAAGAATATCCTTGTGAAGAAGCTGAGCGCACGCGGCGCACATCGGTAGCACCGTTTACCGCGGTTTCAATGTGGAAGGTCACCATCCTCTCCACTTCTTCCGCCGACATGCCGGCGGCATCGGTCATCACCACTACTGTTGGGGCTGTGATATCGGGAAATACGTCTATATCCATGTTTTGCATGGTGTATATGCCACCAACGGTTAACAGCACTGTTCCCAGCAATACAAACAGCCAGTTATTGAGCGAAAATTTTATGATTCTTTCTAGCATTTTAATGTTCCTTTAGTGTTTTTAATGCGCATGTCCGGCATGAGCATCCAATGCCCCAGCAGCCTGCGCAAGTTTTGCAAAAATTGCACCCTTGCTTATTACGCGGTCGCCCGGGGCAACATTGCCTGCCTTTATTTCCGTACGAACCCCATCTGTTACGCCTTTTTTCACAGAGCGTTTATCAAAAAATTCCGGTGTGAGTTGCACAAACACAAAATGATTACCCATTTCTTCTACAATCGCTTCGTTTGGAACGGTGATGGCTTGGCTTGAGGTTTGTGTTTTGATAAACATTTCAACAAAACTGCCCGGCACAAACCCGGCAGTGTTATTTACCTGAAATGTAATGGGAATAAGCGGGTTAGAAATATCTGTAGACTTCCCGTAAGAAACCACATGCCCGCCTAAACTTTCGAGTGAGTGCACGGTGTTGCTGTTAAGCAAGCGAATATTTGCCGTAGTAATATTATTAAGCAAACTAAAATGCCTAAGCCGCAAATCGGCTTTTATAAACAGGGTGCGGTTTTGCGAAACAACCAAAGCAGGTTGCCCAGCTTCAACATACTCCCCTTTTTGCACCAACACACGCGTAACATACCCGTTAATCGGCGAACTTACATTTTGCCTCCCTGCAGGAAAATTATTTCGCAAATTATCGTAGGCAATTTCTGCACTCTCAAATTCTGTTTTTGCCGCCAGCAAATCGCTTTGTGAAACTATATTCTCCTTTGCCAGCTCCGCCTTGCGTTCGTATTCGGCTTTCGCACGATTATATTCTCCGGCAGCTTCGGCATAACGCACCGCAAGATTATTGTCTATTGTTGCACTGCCATCAATAGTAAACAAGGTTTGCCCAGCCCTAACCGCCTTTCCTTCTGTTACAACAGTATTAAAAAATACCGTTCCGCCTGTTTTTGCAGATATAATCCGTTCATCACCCTGTGAGGGCTGAACTTGAGCCATGGTGCGGATAATCTGCCCAAAAGGCTCACGGCGAATTTCGCTTGTTGCAAAATCCACTTTCCATCTCTGCTCTTTGGTAAACCTTACGCCATCGCTACTTTCCACCGCAGCGGCGGCAGCTGCCTTAAACGCTTCCTGTTCATCGCTGTAAACCATTATATCAGGCATTACTATCTGAGTTTTACCTAAACTTGTTTCTATATCAAAAACCATTTTTCCCAGACCCGCCACTGCCGGCTTTAACTTAAAATGGTATATACCCGGCTTTTCGGGCTTTTCCAACATTTGATCTATGCTATCAGTTCCAACAATCAAACTGACTCTTAGGCTGCCTTCCAAAAGCGGTTTAAAATCTTCCAAGCGAGAAATGAAAACTTTAAGATCACTTTCGTGCTCGGTTACAAAAGGGCACACTTCGGCAAAAAGCTCAAAATTGTCGCTATAAGCGGTGAGCTGAAGCGTTTCATCTTGCTCCGATTCATCATTCGAATCAGGGTGAGAATGTGAAGGAGGATGGTGCCATTTATAAACGCCCACAACAATAGCAGCAAATATTACTACAATAACCACAAGGTGTTTTATTCTATTCATATTTTGTGAATGTAGAAAAATTTAGTTTCTAAAAACCACCGTAAAAGTTGCGCCTTTTCCGGGGGCGCTTTTTCGTTTCAGCACAGGAATTTATTCCTATAAAATTTAGAAACTGAATATCAGAATATGAGGATGGCGTATCAGGCTCTTGTTTGCGCAACCAAATGGGGCTGCCACTCACGGGCAGCGTCACAGGAGTAAGCATTCCCGGGCGGAAACGGAGTGCCTTGCCCTGAATATGATTGTGAGTGTTTTGCCAATTTTATCCTAATGCGTAATCTAGCGTTTTTAGAGTAAATTTACTCGGTTCCCTATTTGTCAACAAAAAAACTCTCTTTTTGAGTGAATTTCGCCTATTGTCTGAATCAGAATTTACAAAATTTGCAGGATTTTTAGAATGGAAAAGCTGCGTTTTTGGGTTAATTTCGGTGTTTTAACAGGAAAAACAGCCTATAACAAAAAACCTACCTTTTTTGTTATGCCCAAAATATAGAAAAAACCTGCGTTTTTGTCAACTTTTCGAGGGTTAAAAACCTACCAAAAAAGGTAGGTTTTTTGTTATGCGAGAAGTGCTGAAAATCGGGAAAAAGAGTAGGCGAAAAAAATAGGAGTTCTCTATGAAAAAAATAAAATTGTCAATTATAATATTGATTTCAGCTTTTTTAAACATTTCTTGTGCAGAAAATGCTGAAAGTTGTCGTAAGAAATGCGCTGAAATGGTTCAAAGATGCAAACGAGAGTTTGGTCCAGATAATTTCGGTTGTGATATTGATGGAGGAAGTTGTAGGACACGCTGTCCAGATAAATAAATTTTAAAATTGAGTAAGCTACTTATTCTAGCAATTACATTATGTAGGTAGTGTAGGAAAATATAGAGACTTAAGCTTTGGGCGTAAGCTAAATTGCTAAATTACTTTACTTAAAGGTTGTTATCGTGAGCGGCTGGGCACCCGATAGATGCTGCGGTTAGAAATTCGCTTTTGGAATTCGGCAAGCCGATAACAATCGGCAATGATGTTTGGATTGGCGGAAATGTTGTGATAAATCCCGGAGTAACTATTGGAAACAATGTCGTTATAGGTTTGGGCTCTGTTGTGACAAAAGATATTCCCGATAATGTTGTTGCCGTGGGAAATCCTTGCAGAGTGGTGGTAAATGCCCGCTCATAACCCTTGGGTATAGGGTATAGGCAGTGCAAAAAGCGTTGTTTTTTAGCAACTCCCTTCCCGCTGAATATTTCGCTGGTGAACAATCCGCAGGATGGTTAATTTAGCCGTTTTTTGTGCAATCCCCTATACCCCATACCCTATACACCATAATCATTGATTACTATATTCATTTTTATGAAACAAATACTTTTTTTACTTATCGCTCTTACCTTGTTTGGTTGTGGGCAGCATTCGTTTTTTGATGAAGTTGTTACCGAACTTCAGTCTCGCACCGGTTGGTTGGCAACCCAAGAAAACTTTCACACCATTCCGCAAGATATTAGCTCCTTTAGCGGCGATATATCTTCCATGCCAAGGTCTGTTTCTTTTGAAGACAGATTTCCGCCCATAGGCGACCAAGGGCAATATGGGACTTGCGTAGCTTGGGCTGTAGGCTATAGCATGAAAACCGCACTCAATGGCATTGAAAGAAGCTGGACAAGTTCGCAGCTGTCAAATGCAGCAAACCAAACAAGCCCAAAAGACTTATGGATGGCTATTCCTGCTAGCAGCAAAGGTGCAAACTGCAACGGAACGAACTTTGAAGCAGCCTTTGATGCGTTAATTTCCAAAGGAGCTTCAAGCTTATCACAGGTTCCTTACACCAACATGGGGAACTGCTCCGGAACTTCCAGCGGAAATGCAAATAATAAGTTGGCAAATTATCGCAAAATTGCCTTCAATGACCGCTTAACCGGCGGTACCAGATCTGATGGAATGAGCGTTGATAATTTTAAGGGATACATTTCGCAAGGCAGACCTGTAGCAATAGGTGCAAGGCTTGGCGACCGTTTTATGAGATGGAACAGCAGCGCAACTATATCTTCCGATACCTACAATGACCCCGGTATGCAGCATGCTTACCACGCTATGGTACTCGTTGGCTACGACGATTCCAAAAGCGCATTTAGAGTTATCAATTCTTGGGGACCTAGCTGGGGAGACAGGGGTAATATATGGGTGGACTATGATTTCTTTTTGAATAATTTTTGCTTTGCCGCATTCGTGGCGCAAAACCCCAACACGGCACCAAATGACCGGCAATTATCTTCCGGCTACGATTTGCTAGCAAGCTTTGCAGAAGATTTTCCCGATCCGAGAGGAACAAACCAAAGTCATCGTGCTTTTTCATACGATGTGTTTAATAACGGTTCGTTGCCTATATTGGCAAGCCAAAAATGGACGGTATTCTATATGTACTATAATGCATATAATGCAAATGAATTTGGAATCATTTCTGAGGACTATTATACAAATGAAAATGGAAAATTAGGAGATTATGGTGACTTTGCAAACTCACAGGCAATTGCAGGTGGTGTATGGAATCATTTTAATGTTGCTCCGGGTAAAAAGGCAAGCGAAGAAGAATTTCCGGATGGTTTTGCAATCCGCTACACAATGCCAAATATTACCGGTGATTATTATTTAGTTGTTTACGCAGATGCCTACGATGTAATTCAAGAGTCAAACGAAGACAACAATTTCTATTTCATAACTGCAGCAAATGGCAGACCACTGAAATTCAGCAATGGTGTTATGCAATCAACACCGGCTAGAACAGCTGCAACTTCAAATTTCGATAACGCTTTGGGAAGAAAAGTTGAAAGGGTTGCACCGGCAGCATCTGTTGTGGAGTTGGGAGAGTTGAACGGATATACTCCGCAAGAAATAAAATTGTTGCTTAACAAAAACAAACAAGACGGAACGCTAGGGAGAAAAATTGCAGAATATCGTGCGAGCGGTGCTGCTACAGTTAAAGTTCCGAGAACAAAATAATTATGCGTTTTTTGCTAACAATTCTGCTTGCTCTTAATTTTAGTTTTGCAAAGAAAACCGTTAAGGCAAGCGATATAATCAAAAGGCTGGAGAAGGGTGAGTCTGTTGAAATTGCAGATGCGGTGATAGAAGGTAGCTTGGATTTTTCCGGTGTTGGTAAATTATCTCGTATTAATACGGCAATGTCTGAGGCTAGAATCAGGGGAAATGTTTTCTTTTTTCGCTGTGTTTTTAAAGAGCCTGTTATTGCACAAAAGAACAATGCCAATGCGCGTTTTGATGGCAACTTGGTGTTTTTGGAAAGTGAATTTCAAAAAGAGGTTGATTTTAGCAATGCAACGGTTTTTGGCGTGGTCAATTTTAGCAAAAGCGTTTTTAAAGAAGGTGCAACATTTAACCAGATGGCAATATGGGCAAAGAACAGTTATTTTTCAGAGATAACGGCAAATAAAAAATTTTCCCTTGAGGGCACTTCTTTTCAAGGTAGTTTAGCAATTGTAAGTTCCAAATTTTTGGGCAGATTTTCGTTGCAAGAAGTTTTTGTTCAAGAAAATTTGCAAGGTTCAAACACAAACTTTGATGGTGCCACCGACTTTGCCATGCTCAAAGTTGGTAACAGAACAATTTTTCGTTATGCAAACTTCAAATTCAAACCGGAATTCCCCGAAAACAATTCTCCTCCGGAGATGTAATCTCTCTTTGCAGCAAAGAAATTTGCTCTGCTGCCCATTTTTCAAAATTTCCGCTTTTAATTCTTTCCCTTGCCTGCTCCATTAAATGCAAATAAAAATGCAGGTTATGTATGCTTGCAAGCTGCATTGCTAAAATTTCGCCGGAATGTATTAGGTGCCTTAAATACGCTCTGCTAAAATTTTTGCAGGTGTAGCAATCGCAGTTTTCATCCGGCGGCAAATCTTCTTCCTTATGCCTTGCAGATTTATAATGCAAAATTCCTTTGCTTGTGAACATCATTCCGTTTCTTGCATTCCGAGTTGGCATAACGCAATCAAACATGTCCACTCCGCGCAAAATCAATTCCAGCAAATTCCATGGCGTTCCAACGCCCATAACATAGCGAGGCGAATTTGGCGGCAAATGCTCTGTGCAAATATCCGCTATCTTATACATCATTTCCGCAGGTTCACCAACCGAAAGCCCTCCAATGGCATAACCATCCGGTTCAACATTTTTCAATTCTTCAATAGACTGCAAACGAAGTTCCTCATGCATTCCACCCTGAACAATGCCAAAGAATTTTTGCGAATAACCATGCAAAGGCGGGTTGTTTAAAAGCCATTCTTTTGCAGTTCTTGTCCAGCGTTTGGTATAGTTCAGGGATTTTTGCGCTTCTTCTATTGTGCTCGGGAACGGAGTGCATTCATCAAAGGCCATTATTATATCTGCGCCAATTTCACGTTGCGCCTGCATAACGCTTTCGGGTGAAAAAAAATGTTTGCTTCCGTCTATATGGCTGCGAAACTCAACTCCATTTTCCTTTATTTTGCGAAGTTCCTTTAGGCTCCAAACTTGGAAACCTCCGCTGTCCGTTAAAACCGGTCCATTCCATCCGTTGAATTTGTGTATGCCACCCATCTTTGCAATTAATGGCGTGCCGGGGCGAAGGTGCAAGTGATAAGTATTTGCTAAAATTATTTTTGCACCCATCTCTTGCAGGTCGCGTGGCGAAACCGCTTTAACGCTTGCCGCTGTGCCAACGGGCATAAAAATAGGCGTTGGAATTTCGCCATGCTCGGTTTTTAGGAGGCCAAGGCGCGCTTTGGAATTGAGTGAGCAGTGAAGAAGAGTGAAAGACATGTTAGTTTTGGTAATATAGTAAACCATTTTTCTACCTTTCCTTTTTAATGGATAAAAAGCAAAAAATTAGCGATTGGGCTAAGGTTAGTAAAATTCCCGGGAAAATACAGGCTGTTTTCACTGCGGAACCAGAGCCGGGTGGTGGAGATTGGCGCTATATTTCAAGAGAGATAAAGGGCAAAAGAGTTCTTGTTTGGGAGGGAATTCCCGACGAGCCTTTGCCGGAAAATTTGCAAAAAATAGAAGAGCAGCTGAGCAAAGAACATTTGCGTTTTTTTAAAAAGCAAATCTTTCAGATAATTTTTCGTTCAAATTGCGGTGGCTGTTATGGAGTGCTTATACAAGCACACTTGAAAACACCGGAACAAAGCCGCAGTTATAAAACTTTTTTAGACTATTTGCAAAGAAATCATCCCGAAATTTTGTGCGTGCACTCTGTTCAAACAAAACCGGCTTTTCCCTTTGACACCTCTAACCCGCCATTATCCATGCAATACACTTTGCACAAAGGTTATGGGTCGGAGTATATAAAACTCGAATCAACCAAGCTGTACTTTCACATTTTAGATTGGCTTCCAAAAAGCAAAGGAACATATCTGCGCCTCGGAGAAAAACTGCATGAATGGTTGCACCCTGCAAAAGACGATCGTTTGCTTTGTTGCCATTCAGGAGCGGCAATAGAAACCATGCAGCTTAGCAGCAGTTTTAAAGACGTACACTGCCTTGATACGCGCGAGTGGGCAAAATTATCTTTTACGCAAAATGTCCAAAGCTTGCAAATAAAAAACGCTCATTTTTATCGCAGCAAATTAGACGAGACTTGGATTAGGAAATTTTTTGCCGGCGAAATTAACAAAGGTAAGTGGACTATTCTCTTGAACCCTTCCGGGGGCGAACTCTTAACACAACCTTTAACGCAGGCAATAGCAAGTGCAAAACCGGAGCGCGTGGTTCATATAACCGGTGATTTGAAAAACGCGGCAAAAGAATCTGACCGTTGGCGAGATTGCGGTTATGTTTTGAGAAAAATAATGCCTATAGAATGGCATCCGAACATCAGGCGTTTGGAGCTGACCATGTTATTTGTGCCGGATAGAGCAGGTCTGCTGAAAAGAAAGGCTCCAAGCACCCCAAGCGCAACAAATGCCCCAAAGTTTAGGCAGCAGGGCTAACGCATCTAAATTTTTCTTTGTGCCTATAGTTTATGAGGGGATTTGGGGGAAGAAAGGGTAAGGAAAATTTCCTCATTAAATTTTTACTATATTATTTTTGATATGTCCAAAGATCGCACACTTATCTCCTTTGACTGGGCGGCATGAACCCTTTCCTGTTCAGGTGATAGTGGTGGAGATGGCGATAGCTCGTCATCATCATTGGACGGCACATTTCACTGGTGAACCGTCGAAGGTGGGTAATTTTCTACCTTCTCATTAATGTTCAAAGCGATGTATGCAGTTGTAAAAAACATCCCAAAGGGCAAAGTTGCAAGTTATGGCACCGTTGCGCGGCTTGCCGGCTACCCGAGGTGCAGTCGCCAAGTGGGTTTTGCGCTTCATAAGAATCCGGATCCTGAGAATATTCCGTGCCATAGGGTTGTTTTTAAAGATGGAAGTTTGAGCAAAGCGTTTTTATTTGGCGGGGAAAATAGGCAACGGGAGTTGTTGGAGGCGGAGGGAGTGAGGTTTACCCAGGGGAAGGTGGATATTTCCTTTTTTGTCTAATGTAATTATTGCTCAATATACTGAGCAATAATTACTATATTTTATTCAATATAGTGAGCAATATTATGGAAAAAAGCATTATTAAAAGCATTATCACCGCAAAACAGCGGGAGATTCTATCTATAAAACTGGTAGAACGGCCGTTTTGCGTGGAGAAAACCATGAACTATGTTCTCGTGGGGTTACGCCGCGCCGGGAAATCGTATATGCTATACCAGTATATACAAGATTTGATAAAAACCAAACAAGCTAGCATAGAAGGCATCCTTTTTGTGTCTTTTGAAGATGAAAGACTTGCAGACATTAAAGCAAAAGATTTAGGGATTTTTTTGGAGGCATATCAAGAACTTTTTAACCGTAAGCCAATTATCTTTTTAGATGAAATTCAAAACATAAAAGGATGGGAAAAATTTGCCCGCCGATTAGCAGATTCTAAATATAGAGTTTTCATAACAGGAAGCAATGCTAAAATGCTCAGCAAGGAAATTCACACCACGCTAGGCGGCAGATTTTTAGTCAAAGAAGTTTTTCCGTTTTCCCTAGCGGAATACCTTGCTTTCAATAAAATTCATCTGAAAAAAAACTGGAAATATAATAGCGATTTATGCGCCGACATAGTCAGGAAATTCAATGATTACTTTTATTATGGCGGCTTTGCAGAAGCCTTTCCGCTACAAGACAAAAGAAGCTACCTCAATTCGCTTTATCAAAAAATTCTGCTTGGCGATATTATAACAAGAAACTCTATTCGTAACGACAGTGCAATTAGAATTTTGGTGAAAAAACTGGCAGAAAGCGTTTTGCAGCCAATTGCTTCAAATCGCATAAAAAACATAATTGAATCCACAGGGTTAAGCATTTCGCGCAATACTTTAATTGAATATCTCAAATTTTTAGAAGACGCTTATTTACTTTTTAGCATAAGCAATTATTCAGCTAAAATTAGCGAAAAAGAAACCATAAAAAAACGCTATTTTTGGGATAATGGTTTATTGAATAATTTCCTGTTTGAGCCTGAAACCAAGCTTTTGGAAAATATTGTTGCAATACAATTAAAAAAGATTTACGGAGACAGGCTATTTTACTACAATAAAAATATTGAAGTTGATTTCTTTATTCCAAGCGAAAAAAGAGCGATTCAGGTTTCTTACAGCATTGCAGATGAGCAAACAAGAGAAAGAGAAGTAAAAGCCTTGCTCAAGCTATCGGAGGTTTATTCTTTGAAACACTTGGAAATAATAACTTTTGACAGTGAATCATCCATTGCTCAAAATGGAAAAACCATAAAAGTCACACCTGCGTGGAAGTGGTTAGTTGCTGGGGATTAAATTGACAGAGTGAGTAACTTTCTATATTCTGCTATATGTTTACCCAAGGATTAACCGTCTTATTGTTTGTATTGATTGTGCTGAATGTAAATGCACAAAGCGAGTATGAATCTGTTTTGCAGCAAGTAGAAGCGAACAACACCACGCTCGCGGCTTTGCGACAGCAAACAGATGCACAGAAAATTGCTAATCGCACAGGGCTTATGCCCGATAATCCCGAAGTGGACTTTAGCCACCTTTGGGGTCCCGAAAACACTATGGATTTCAGCGTTACGCAAACATTTGATTTTCCAACTGCTTATGGGCACCGCCGTAAAATCTCCGCTTTGCAGAATGAAAATGTTGAACATTTGTATAAAACTCAGCGAATAGAGGTGCTGCTTTCGGCAAAACAAAAATGTATTGAATTGGTGTATTATAATATTCTTGCAAAAGAATATGCCGCTCGTTTGAAAAATGCAGAATTTATTGCCGATGCTTACAAAACCAAGTTAGAAAAGGGCGAAACCAATATTCTGGAACACAATAAGGCACAACTAAGTTTAGCTTCCATGCAGGTAGAAGTAGCGCAGATTGAAGCAGAACGCATTGATTTGCTTGCGCAGTTAAAATTGCTTAATGGCGGCAAGGATATAGTTTTTTCTGCTGGAAATTACCCTGCCAATGCTCTGCCTTCTAACTTTGAAGAATGGTATGCAAAGGCAGAGAGTGAAAACCCTGAATTGCAAGCTGTGCGTAAGCAGATAGAGATTGATAAGCAGCAAATAGAGCTTAACCGTGCAATGGGTTTGCCAAAGTTTTCGGCAGGTTATATAGGCGAAATAACCCGCGATGATTTTTCGCATGGCGTAACGGTTGGCTTAAGCATTCCCTTGTGGGAAAACAAAAACCGCGTAAGTGAAGCACGGGCGCAGGCACGGGCTACGGAATTTGCGCTGAAAGACAGCCAAGCACAACTTTACAGCCGCTTGCAAAGCCAATACCTCAAGGCCTCTTTTTTGCAACAAAACGCGCTCAAACTTCGTAAATCGCTCACCGAAAACGACAACGGTCCCTTGCTTAAAAAAGCGTTGGAAGCGGGGGAAATTTCGCTGCTCATCTATCTACAAGAAATAGAATTTTTCTACGATGCTATGGATAAGGTTTTGGAAACGGAAAGAGATTCTGAAAGTGCCGCCGCCGAGTTTTGGGCGGCGGGGTTATATTAGAAAATTAGAAGGATAGAGAAAAATTTGCGCATATTGCGATGGGCATATCGTCAGACTCGTTAACAACTCCGAGCGTTACGCTAGCATCAACAGACATTGCATCACTTATTTTAAATGCTGAGCCAAGAACAAGGTCAACACCTACATCAGCGTCAATGAGAAGATTATTGATTTCTGCACCAACGAATGGAGTGATTGAACCAAGTGAGTAATCTACTTCCAAGCCAATTCCCAAATCAACATCAAAATCATTTATCAGATTAAGCACTCTGAGTTCAGAACCAAATTCCAACGCTTCGGAAAACGCGGTTGAGAATTGTATACCAGTGGTTAAATCCGCATCAATATCGCCATCATAAGTATGAAAGGGTAAATCAAAGTCAGCAAAGACACCAAGACCCATAGGCAACCAATAGCGAAGGCCAATTGTCGGTGCATTCATGCCGGCTACATCATCAAGGCTCTCGCCGTCATCCCAGCCGGCTAGTGGAAAATTCAGGAATATTGCAGCTTCCAAGTTTGGAATTACGCTTACGCTGTAGCGAGCTTGAGTAACTAGACCAAGTTGGCTACGATCGCCATGCATTAGGTAAAATGCGCCTACTTTGGCTTCACCTTTTCCAGCATCTTGTACAGGGAAATAATCCCAAGCGGCAAAGGCAGATACAGTGCAAGCGAGAGCAATTGCTAGAATTTTTTTCATAAAACAACTCCTTTTTTAGGTTTTATATCCAAAAATTAAAAAAAATATAAGAATTTGTTACGAAAAAGAGTAAAAAAAAGGTCTAAAGCGCAAAAAAAAGCGATAAAAGCCGATTATTTACTATAGGAAGCACTGATTACTCGCCTTTGGCGATTCACCAGCGAAATGCAAAACATTAGGGGTGTTAATTCAATGTTTGGGAGTAGGGAGTAAGGAGTGGGGAGTGGAAGTTCGCAAAAATCATTGCTTTTGAGCTGATTTAGTCGTTATATTTAAATAAACCCAAATTGTCCATTAGGCATTTCCCCACGATTTCGCTCATTTTGGGGTGTTTTCTAATGGACAATTTGGGATAAATTATGTGGGTATCTGGCTCTTGTTTGCGCATCCAAATGGGGCTGCCACTCACGGGTCAGCGTAATGGGAGTAAGCATTCCCGAAGGGAAACGGAGTGCCTTGGTTGGAATTACTAATCATCATCGCATTCGGGTGGCTTATCGACGCTAAAAACTCCACCCCAATAATCACACGCTTTATCAGTGCGTTGAAAACAGCTACCATCGATTATGCAAAGACCAAAGCAACAGCAAGAGTACTTTAAGTCTGCGCTAAAATCTAGAGCATAGTCCCGGTTCACAGCAACCGTCTGGCTTCTTATCTTCTATTGAACCGGTTCCTAGATCAATGAACATATTACAATATTCTTCTCTATATTTTTGTCCATTATAAGTTGCACCTATTTCTTGACAGATTTGATAATTATCAATGCACTCTTGCCCTTCTCCATAATCATCACATAAGTTTATTACACACCATCTTCCGGTGCCACCTTTGTTTTTGTCGTCGGAGTAGTTGGCGGGGAATGTTATAACTTTGCAATCGTCTGGTTTTTCATCTTCTACTGAAGAATTATCATAATTATTATGACACATTTCCTCCGTTAGTTTCCATCCAGTAACAAGCAAGTCAGCGCCTATTTCACCACACTGCGTTTCCTCTCCTTCGCCCCAGTCATCTACTATTACGCACCATCTTCCTGTGCCACCGCCTTTGTCTTTGTCATCGGAGCAGCTAATGGTGAATGTTAAAGCAGCGAAAACGCCTGCAATCATTGTGATTTTTGTAAGAAATCTAACTTTGTTCATGTGAACCTCCGTTAATCTTAGTCAGTTATAACTTTGCAACCACCTGGTTTTTCATCTTCTACTGAAGAATTATCATAATTATTATGACACATTTCCTCCGTTAGTTTCCATCCAGTAACAAGCAGGTTAGCACCTATTTCACCACACTGCGTTTCCTCTCCTTCGCCCCAGTCATCTACTATTACGCACCATCTTCCTGTGCCACCGCCTTTGTCTTTGTCATCGGAGCAGCTGATGGTGAATGTTAAAGCAGCAAAAACGCCTGCAACCATTGTGATTTTTGTAAGAAACCTAACTTTGTTCATGTGAACCTCCATGTTGTGGGTTGTTAATTCCCGGTTTTAAAAATCTTCCATTTCAAAATCTTTACATGTCCGCGAAAACACAGCTTCGCCGTAAAAATAATAAATCATCTCTTCTTCCGAATCGTAGCACTTTAAGTCTGCGCTAAGTCTAGGGCATTCTTCTGCAAAAGCGGTTTCTAATTCCGCGCATGCAAGTTTTATGAAGCCAGCGGAAAGCTCCGGAAATTCGACACACACTGAAAGTGGGATTTTCGGCTCAGGCGTAAATGGACCACATGCCCCGCCTTTGGTAATAACACCCCCGTTTCCATTGACATTTTTCAACTCCAAATCGCTACAGGTTAAACCATCTGCGTAGATTTTATACAAAATGCCTTTTGCATATTCATCCTCTTCTTCTTCATCTATGCAAGTGTATTTTTCGCCTTTTGGGCAAGAAGTGTTTACCCAAGCACCGCCTTCTTCTTCGCATAGTGTCCTTTGCGCATACAAGTTCGGCATATTGCTTGGCATCTCTGCGCAAAACAAAATCTCGTTAATACCAAAGTCCTCATCACCCGAATATTCGCAGGCTCTGCCATTAGACACACTGGAATTTTCGCTCGAGCTTGCTGAGAGATTGCTGCTTGACGATGGAACCTTACTACTTGAACTGTAGTCTACTTGAGATGAATTTGGCGATTCCGAACAAGCAAAAATCGCTAATAAAATTATCGCTGCTAATATATGAATTGTGATTCTCATAGTACCTCCATGACTAATTTTTTACGCAACGAACGCTAAACAAGTTAGACTTATCATGTTTGCGGTTGATGCCCTCGCTGTCGGCCCAGCCGGCCTTATCACCGCCAAACATGTCTAAACGATAGGCACCGTCGCCATCATATTCGGAGGCACTCCACCAGTCGCCATTGTAGCCACGGAGATAAAAATTGCCATCGGAAGTGCCGTAACCACCCGGCAAGGCGGAAAAGCCAAACTTGTTCATAAAAATCCCCACAGAAAGCGTTATATTTACAATATATGTTATTTTTTTCAAGTCGGCACAAAAATTCTCTGATTTATTATTTTTTATCGCTATTTTGTTAAAATCATGTCGTACTTCATGCTTTACCATGGGGGGCGGTACCAATTTAACCCACTCCCTACTCCCAAGCAGGGCTAACGCATCTTAATTTACCTAATCGTTGTCGCTGGGCAAGGCAATCGCCTTGCCCCTACAGGCACCGCACAACAAACCCGATAAATACCGTATTTATTCCAAATGTTCAATGAAAATTTGTATCCGCACC
>JAITUM010000166.1 GCA_031286305.1 Candidatus Fibrimonadaceae bacterium
GCATTGGGAGGAGCGGAATAAGTATGCCTGCACAATTGGTAGAGCGTGTGTAGATGGGCTTTTAAGGAAAATGCAGGAAAACGCGGAGCGGTTGCAGCGAGGGGGAACTCCCTTCCCGCTTTACATTTCGCTGGTGAACCGTGCGAAGCGCGGGTAAACATTGAGTAAAGCGGCAACTACAACCTTTTCACAGTCTTTTTATACAAGTCTGTAAATTTATCTTCCGGGTCGTATTTGCTTTTGAGCTTTTTATAGGCTTTTCCGTTGTAAATTTTCCAAAATTCCTTTTCTGGGAAATAACAGTCCGAATATAAAGACTTGCGACCGCCTAAACGCGTTACCTCTTGCTCCAGCTTGCGGTTAACAAAACCATTAGGAGTGTTTTTGTCCACAATAACCGTGTGCCAAAAACCGAAATTTAAATGCAACTCGCCCGGATTCATGGAATAAAGCGTCCACTTCTTTGCGTTTTTTTGCGGCACCAAAGGACAAATCCAAAAAGGATGAATTTTTATGTTCTCTTCGTAAAAATCTAAAAACTCTGCGCAATTTGCAAAAGGAATTTCAACATCCTGTATCACAAACTCTGCCAAATGCTCCGCTATACCAATTTTTTGACGCAAAATATTGAGCTTCTCCTTCACCTTATTACGCCGCCACCAAGAAAGAATTTTCCAATAGGTTTTGGATTGCAACATAAAAGGAGGGTCGCCAAAACTACCTATAAACCTCAAAAACGAATTTTCCATCCCATAAAACCTGGAACACCAAAACCAATCCGGATCCCAACGCCAAAGCCAGTCCCGCATGGAAAGAACAACCTCGTTTCTGCATCTGCACTTAAGCCTTTTATAGTAAGGAATTTCGCCATATATATTTGTGTTTGGTCTTTTGTCGCACAATTCTGCAGTCACAAGCGTGTATTTTGAGGGGGCAAAACAAACTCCTTCAACAAAATCGCTTGAACCGGCGCTAGCCTCTTTTATTGCCTGCAAAAAATCTTCCCTGTCACTGAACCTTGTATAGGTGGCTTTAACGGAGTAACGCGCCGGGATAATCTTGTATCTCAAGCGCAAAATATAACCTAAAGAGGCGTAAGAATTTGGAATGGCAAAGAATAAATCGGAAAATTCGTTATCTGCGCGGCAAACCCGCACTACCCCGTCTCCGCACAAAATTTCCATTTCCTCAACCACCTCGTGAACAAAACCATAACGAAAACTGGTGGCCTCTATTCCAACACCAGACACTGCCCCACCCACTGTAATCGTCTTTAATTGCGGGACAACAGCCGGAAAATAACCATAAGCGAGGCAGGCATCGGTGAAATTCTCAAATGTGCACATTCCTTGAACATCTGCAAACCCTTCTTTTGTATTTACGGAAATTGTTCGGGTAAAATTCGCAGAAATTGCACTTTCCTTTTTTCTCCTTTCGCGAAACAAATTGGAGGTCTTTTTTGCAAGCCTCACTACCCCATCGGTCTTTTTTAACGCCTCTGCAAAAGCCGCTGTTGCAAGCTCGTGCGCAGATTGCGAACAAAACAGGTTTTTTGTGGTCATGGGGGTAACGTAGTAAATGTTTAATATGGGGGAGGTGCCCCCCTCGCTTGGGGGCGCTTAAAAATTTTCTACGTTACTCACCAAATGCTTGATTTTGTTGTTGAAGAAACTTATCCGGACCCAAATGCGGTTGTTATTTGGATGCATGGGCTTGGGGCGGATGGTTATAATTTTGCTGGTATTGTTCCGGAGCTTGGTTTGCCGGCAGGTGCGGCTATAAGGTTTATTTTTCCCCATGCGCCTGTGATGCCTGTAACCATAAATAATGGCTATGAGATGCGAGCATGGTACGATATTACCGACATGAGCTTGGACAGAAATCCCGATATTGCCGGTATTGAGGAGAGCTCCAAATTAATAGCGGAATTGATTGATGCGGAAATTGAAAAGGGTATCAGTTCGGAAAAGATTGTGCTTATAGGCTTTAGTCAGGGTGGGGTTATGGCTTTGCACACTGCAACGCGTTATCCCCAAAAGCTTGCCGGTGCGGCAAGTCTTTCGGCTTATTTTCCCACAGCAGAGACAATGCCTAAAGATGGCGTAAACGCAAAAATTCCCGTCTTTTTTGGTCATGGCAATTTTGACGGTATTGTTCCGGTTGTTCTTGGCAAAAAAGCCTTTGATTTTTTCAAAGCCAACGGAAATCCCACAGAGATGCACACTTACAATATGCAGCATTCGGTGTGCATGGAGGAGTTAAAAGTCCTAGGCAAGTGGCTAGCTTCGCTTGTTAACTAAATTTGGCATTTTCCCTAGGAAAGGGTATTTTCTATATTGATTTGTATAACCTTAAATGGAGGCAAGGCGGAAAATGAGAACAAAAACTTTCACAAGATTGGTTCGCATTGCGGCAGCTACGGGGCGATGTTGGTGGTGTTGGCGGGGTGTAGCGGGAATGATGACGAACGTATCAGCACGGACGACTACACAGTAACTTACAACGGCAATGGTAATACTGGAGGAACTGCGCCTGTAGACACTAACTCGCCGTACTTAAGTGGAGCTACAGTTACGGTTTTGAGCGAAGGCAGTTTGGTAAAAACCGGTTACACATTTAACGGATGGAACACGGCGATAGATGGGAATGGAGCGTCTTATGTAACGGGAAACAAGTTTGACATAACCGCTAATACGATATTATATGCAAAGTGGACGGAGTTACCCAAGTACACGGTTACTTATAACGGCAATGGTAATACCGGCGGAACTGCACCTGTAGACGCTAATTCTCCATATTTAAGCGGAGCTACAGTTACGGTTTTGAATGAGGGCAGCTTGGTAAAAACCGGTTACAAGTTTGGCGGATGGAACATTAGCCCTACCGGCACGGGAGCTAGCTACATAAGCGGTGCAAGCTTCACTATGCTGAGCAATGATTTAACCTTGTATGCGTGGTGGCAAGAACTCATAGATGATCCAGCAGATGATCCAACAGATAATACGAATCATATAAATAGGTTTCAAGCTATGCCGTATGCTGGAAATGATAAAATAAAATATTCATATTCTCATGATGGTTACGATTTTTATTATATCTATTTGGGGGAATTAAGAAACATACCCATGTTTTATTTGGATGCCCAATATTTTGGCACGACTGCCGAAATGACATATACATTTGCAACAACGGAAATTGAAACAAACACAATACGAAACACTGTTTCAAACAGCAGTCAACAGGTAAGAACTGTCACTGATCAATATACTAATTCAAAAACCACTTCACAAAAAGTCAGCACGGAAATTAGCGCAAAAATTAAAGTACCAATTGTGAGTGATTTTGGAGTAAAGGCTTCTGGCGAGAGAAACTGGAGTCAATTAATCTCTAATTCCCAAACCAATGTATTCCAGCGAACCACTTCGCTTACCAACACAACGGAACGTGTTACGACTTTTACCACAGAGAATAGATTTACTTTTTCTTGGCCACTTGCAAAATCAAAGGGAGATAGAGAGGGTTGGTACAGATATACATTGTTTAGTGCTTCTGATACGTATTTATATGTTATTAAAGATGCTACCGGAGTGGTGTATTATGAATTTAAGGAACATGTAAAGCCTGATGTTACGCTTGGTTGGATGTTGGATTATTCCGAAACTTTGTCTTTTGAAAAGAGCGACGCCTCAAGTTTTGAATTTGATGTTTCGATGTTGGATGATCTTCCTAAACCGGAGTTGGAATTTCTTCATGGTTTCTTTATTGATCCAAGGGATGATCAAGTTTATCGTACTATAAGAATCGGTGATCAGGTTTGGATGGCAGAGAATTTGAATTACAATGTAAATGGTGCAATATGCTACAGTAACAGAATAGCCAATTGTAATATTTACGGTCGTTTGTATAATTGGAATACGGCTCGTACGATTTGCCCTTCCGGTTGGCATTTACCCAGTAATGCTGAATGGTGGACATTGGTATATTTCGTTGGTACAGAATCAGGAAGGAAGTTAAAAGCAAAAAGTGGCTGGAATAATGATTATCAAGGAAGATCTGGCAATGGCACGGACGATTTCGGCTTCTCTGCCTTGCCCGGCGGCAGTGAAGCTTCCGGCAGTTTTTACAGTGTTGGCATCATAGGCAACTGGTGGAGTGCTACGGAAGATTACAACTACAACTACGGCGGTGTCGACGGTGCTTTTGTTCGGGACATGGGCGTTGGTTCTAACAGCGTAGGCAGTTTCAGCATAGGCAAGGCGGCTCGGCACTCCGTCCGTTGCCTCCGTGACTAAAACGAAAGCAGGGCAAACGCATCTAAATTTTTAAATATGGGGGACAGTTCAACCCCCAATGCGCTTACATTTACTCGCAAATAAAGGGCATTATAATAACCCAAACTTTTGTTTTGCCTCGGTCAAAGAAACACCGCTCTCCCAAAGGGCAAACAACTCTTCACGACCCTCGTTGCGGCCTTCTTCACGACCCTCGCTACGACCTTTAGCTTCGCCGCGACCAAAGCCTTCTTCCCTAGCGTACTTCAACGCAGCATACCTGTCACGCTCATTCTTCATAGAAGCCTCATAACTATC
>JAITUM010000199.1 GCA_031286305.1 Candidatus Fibrimonadaceae bacterium
CGCATTTTTCCCCTAAAATGACTAGAAAATTACAAAACGTAGCTTCCACCCAAGGCTTATTTTTTCTATATTAGCTTTAGTTGAACGCTAGGAGTTTTAAAATGACAAATTTCTTTTCTTTAGTTAGTGCTGGAGCAGATTCTCTTGGTATATATCCGCAACATACTACCCATTTTAATGATTTAGTGGAAAGTATTGGTAAGACCAAAAGTGTTCAACAAAGCTCTTTTTCAATGCTGGGAAGGGCATTTGGTAGAGTTAGCCATCATTTACAGGAATCTATAAAGGTCGCAAATGGATATTACAAAGGTAAAGCTTGTGGCAACAACTCGTGTACATCACGTTTTCCCCTAAAATGACTAAAAAATTACAAAAAAAGTAATAAAATTACATTTTTTTAACATTTTTTTTACCTTTCTGAAAAAAATAATGTATATTAATAAGAACTTTTAACAAGAGGAGATTCTTTATGAAGAAAAAATTTCTATCAGCTTTATTTTTAGCTGGTTTCGTGTCTCTAGCGTGGGCGCAGGGAGAAAACTGCCAATATAATGGAGTTCAAGCCTATTGCCAGTGGGGAACAGGTTGTTTTACCATTAACAATATATATGCTAATGAAGGCATCCCTTGTGCTACTTTAATAGCAGACTGTATATCAGATGGAATGTTATATACTGGTGTACCATCGTCAGCTCTTAACACTGGAAATAACCATGGTGAAGGTGTAAATTGCGGTGCTGCAGGCGGCACTTGGCAAGCTGGTAACAATCCAAATAGAACTTCCTTAGGCTGTTGCAAATGGGATGTAGAAACCCAGTGTTGGGATATATGGAGTGATGCAGAAGATGCACAGCAACAGGTTACCGATTGTCAAGGTGGTGATAACCAGTATTGGGCAGCTAAATGTCCTAATGAAGGTACCGGTCAATGTCCTGGTGGTACCAATTCCATCGCTACTCCCAGCTCCACCGCTGCTAACCTAAATGTTCTTGTGCAAACCGGCAGTTTACACATCTCTTCCGTTAGAGAAGCAACTGTGCAACTGTTTGATGTTAGCGGAAAACAAATGCTCAGCGAAAAAGTTCCTAGCGGTTATAGCGTGGTTAACTTGAAAGGCCAGAAAGTTGGCGTATACTTCGCCGTTATCACTTCCGGCTCGCATAAGCAAACCGTGAAAGTGACTTTGAAATAAAATTAAGCTGTGTAAAACACCCTTCCTCTTAGCAGAGGAGGGTGTTTTTTCTTATCGCACCACAACGCGTAAAGTTTGATTTCCTACCCTAATGAAATATATGCCTTTGGATTGGACTGGGATCGCATGAACAGTAGGGGGCGTATTCAATACGCCCCTACTGCTATACACATGCCTGCCTTGCAAATTATACACTTCTACCCTTGCGTTGTTTGGCACATTCATTAGGCTTATGGTGTTGCCTGTTATTTTTGCAAATAGTTGGGATGGGATATTTTTCGCCTTTGCTATTGGGGTCAAGGCCGGGTCTACACGAAGATAGGACTTCATAACATTGAGCTCTTCCCAGCCGTAGCTGTAATAACCAATGAGAATCCTGCCTCTTAGCTGCACGTTTCGCAAAACCTCTAATGCATTAGGTCCATCGGTAAATATCAATTTCTCCAAATCAAATACAAGTGCTCCATAAGGACCAACATTGGGGTCAAAAACACCATTTGTGCCGTTTAACAGCGGCTCCGCTTGAGACCAAAAAAGTGATTCAGTTAAGATATTAACCTGCAAAGTTCTGCTAGCGCTGGTGCTGGGACGCCCAGCAAGCTCCATAATAAGGTGAGTGGCTCCCCTTAAAATATTGATTGGTAAATCTTTGCCAACCAAGCCGCTTTCTGCACATTGATGCCCCGTATTTGACCAACCACGTTGCCTGTTAACCGCTCCGCCCGTGGTGGTTGGTATAAAAGGCAGCGGCCATATGCTCGGATCCGGATCCACAACAGGCGGTACCATGTTTCTAACGCGTTCAAGAATAAGGATATCAACATCCGGTCCTGCCAAATAATTGTTGGCTGTGGCAGAGCCGTCTCTTCCAATACCATCATTAACAAAGAAAAGTTCAATGACATATCTGCCTGCGGGGAGGTAAAATTCTTTGTCCCCTTCAATTTTTCCGGCGTTGTTCCAATTCCCCCCTACAAGCGGAGTGTTTGCCGGAATTACAAAAGTACTGAGAATATTTTGCTTGTCATCCCTAAGCACAACCCTCTGTATAGACGATGTGTTGTTGACCGCACCCAACGTTGCTTTGTAAGAGCCTGATCGCTGTAAACTCAATTCATAACGTATCCATTCGCCAATATGCGTTTTTGTGATGTGCGCTTTGTTGTGCCCGCGCCCGCCTTCGGCATTAGCCGGGCCGAATCTGTCTTCGCTACGCATTGCCTCGGCAATGTCTTTAGCGTAAATTTGCTTTGTGAAATGGGCATCGTAATGCTCTTTATCATCTTCTCCAAAGAAAAATTTCTCGCTGGCTTTCATCCAATCAATTAAATCTAAGGTATATTCTTGGTTAGCTCTAATCTCATGCACAAAGATAAAGGGAACGGGAGTGGTGCTTTCAGTGCCCAAGAACCATTTATAAATATCATCCAAATCGGCAAAGGTTTTGTTTATGCTAGCTTGGGTAGCAAGCCTAAAATCATAGACAATTGTTGAGGCATCCAAAACAGTCTGCACCTTAGCTTTTGAACCGAATTCATACTGACCTGCCCATCTGCCCTCAGAAGCTACCGCCAATTTTTCTGCGACTGTTTCTATTAGGTTGCCAAGCGCTGTTTTGTTGGTGCTCGGGTTAAGCGCGTAATACGCATCGTATAGCGCAACGTATGCGTTGTGAACAGCTGTTGCCGTCGCTGTAGCAGCAATGGCTTCCGCTTGGGTAATTCTCTGCTGGAAGGTATTCCAGCTTGCATCCGTGATGTTTTCTTTCGGCACTAATTTCATACCCGGAATCAAGCTTTGTAAATCGGCATAGTTTGCAGTTTTTTTGAGCGTAATTTCATCAACTAACACATCATCTTCGGTACGATAGGTAGAGAATTTAAGGCTTTCACCCTCAATGGTCATAATTGAATACTGGGTGTTTAACTGATTGTTAGCGTTTTGTTCGTGCCCGTAGGCAATCCAAGGCTGCATTTCCAAAGCGTAGAACTTTGCGCTTGCCCCGGATAGACTCATATACTGTATGCCTCTAGGGTCTATAATAGTGCCGGAATTCGCTTTGCTTAAGTTGGTTTCATCTATGTCTAAAACTGTGGGCATTTGATATTTCATAATTTCATTGCCTTGCATAAAACGTGAACGCGCATATACGTGGTCGTGTCCGTTGATAACAAGGTCAATGCCGTGCTTATCAAGGAAAGGCGACCATGTAGCCTGCATATTATACGAATCGGAATAACCTTTGGGACTGGCATGCGAACCGCCGCCATAAATATCGTGGTGGAACAGAGCAACTTTCCATGTGGCACCAGGATGAGATGCAACGGCTTGTGTCATAAACAATTCGTGTAGTGCGGCATTTACGATTTGAGAGTTGATGGATATATACAGTGTGTTACCGTAGCTGAAATAGTAATTGCCGCCGGCACGAAGCCTGGAAGTGTCGGCGCTGGTGCTTCTTAAATTGTTATGATTAGGCCAGTTATAAATTTTATCCATAAAACCTGTTTGCGGTAGCCCCACCCTCATATCAACAACATCGTGGTTGCCAATTGTAACCGCTACCGGAAGGCTCTTTAGCTCCGGCGGAGCTAGATAAGAAGTTATCTCGCCAATATCGTTTGCATAGTTGGTTTGGTCACCGGCAATGAGCATAAAAGCCGGCCCGCCACCTTGCTTCGCAGCTTGAGCAGTTGCCGCAGTAACCGTTTTCAACCATTGACCTCTGTCTCCGGAGCTGCCGATTTGAGGGTCTGCAACCGCTATAACAGAGTATCTACCACTTGGATTGTAGGTTCTAAAGGTATAGGGTTTGCTCCAGTTCTCTGCCCTGCCGTCACCCACACGGTAAGTGTATTCAGTATTTGCCGTAAGCCCAGTCACCACTACCTTATTGGAATCGAAACCATGTGCAGCGGCACCTCTCACTCCGTTGATTGACCGCTCTGCTGGGCTTATGATTTGAAGTACCGCTGCATTGGCCGTGCCCGCTGCGGTGAGCCACGCAAAGTTTATTTGCGATGCGCTGGCTCCTGGGGTAAGCGTTATGTGGGAGGTAAACTGAGGTGCTTCGAGAACGTCTAAACTAATATTGTCAAGTCTAAGGAAATCTCGTTGGTTGGCTGCTCCCCAACCTCGTTGGTTCTCTGCCAAATGAACATTGTCGTTAGTGGTGGCTATGCATATATAAACTACGCTTGCATATTTATTGCTAGTCTCATTGTAGAGCATACCTTGCGGAATTGTGATGCTCGCAGAATTATCGGCAGCTACCAAACTAGGTTGCGTTCGTGCAACTTTACCGGCTAAGCGATTTTCTGACTTTGCAAATTCAAATTCTGTTACCTCAGCAACTTCCCCGGATAAATCTGTCCAAACATAAATATGTCTGGTACTACCGGCATCGCTTGCGTAAATAACATTTAAAGCGCCACCTCTTGTGGGGAGATTTTCCGAGCCGAACTGGAGATTATCCAATTTAAGCACGTTTTCACCGGTGCCAACGCGGCTCACATTCGCATCTGCACCCTCAGGAGTTATTTTCCAACTAAGGGTTGCCCATGCCGGAATCGCAAAACCAAGTGCCAGTATCAGAAATACAGCAAGGTTTTTAAGGTATTGTGTAAGTCTGCTCATCATAAGCACAAGATAGTAAATACTGATTAACCGGTAGCGGCGCTATTCCTCCAAAACCGTAAAGAATTGAGATTCGGAACGTCTTATCAGCAGCAGAAGCGTTTTGGAATTTGCGTCGAAAACTGCGTTAAAGTCTTTCAGACTTACCATGGGTCTATTGTTCGCTGTCAAAATAATATCACCTTTTTTCAGAGTAGCTTTATCTGCCGGAGACTTGTCTTCAATGGAAGTTATAACCATTCCGTTAAAAGATTCCGCAAGCCCAGCCGCTTGTTTTTGCGCTTTTGTCAATTCGGCAGCCTCAACTCCCCATTTATTTTTCGCCGGAGTCTGCTTTTGCTCGTTTTTGTCGCTTTTGGTACCCGGCATTATACCTGCTAAATTATTCTCTTCCCTCAAAGCTATGGTTACTTTCAGCTTCATTTTTTTTCCATCTCGCAAAACTTCAAACTCAGCGCTTTCGCCCGGGCGCAATGCTGCAACGGTATTTCTCAAATCATTTGCATTCTCCAAAATCTTTCCATTTATGGAACGAACCACATCACCAGCTTTTATTCCACCTTTTGCCGCTGGAGAATTGTTAAAAACCTCGGCAATCAACGCACCTTTTGCAGGGTTCAAATTCAATGCTTTTGCAAGGCTCGGATTTATATCCTGAATATTAACTCCAAGCCAGCCGCGGCTCACTTTGCCGTCTGCAAGCAAATCGTTCATTACGTTTGTCACCAAATTTGTTGGTATTGCAAACCCTATTCCCTGAAAACCGCCGCTCCTAGTAAAAATCGCGGAATTAATACCCACCAGCTCTCCGGATAAATTAAAAAGCCCTCCGCCTGAATTTCCCGGATTTATTGCGGCATCAGTTTGTATAAAATTTTCATAGGTAGCGAGACCTCGCCCGTGAACATCTTTTGCAGACACAATCCCTTTGGTAACCGTTTGTGAAAGCCCAAATGGGTTTCCAATTGCAATTACCCATTCGCCCACTCTTAAGGCGTCTGAATTGCCGAGAGCTGCCACCGGTAGCTCTTTTACTTCGCTTTCAATTTGAATAACGGCAACATCCGTCAAGCTGTCCGTTCCCACAATTTTCGCTTTAAATTCTCTTTTGTCTGCGAGTGTCACTGTTATTTGGTCTGCACCCGCAACCACATGGTTGTTGGTTAAAATTTGCCCTGATGAGCTAACTATAACGCCGGAGCCTTGCCCTTGCTTTTTGTGTTCTCTTGGCTTTTGTTGCTGCCTTGGGTTTCCAAAACCAAAATTGAAGAAATATTCAAAGAAGTCATCTCCTCTGAAACCTCCAAAGTTATTTACTTTAACAGTAGCTTCTGTTTGAATATTGACCACTGTTGGAATCAATCTGTCTGCCAAGTCTGCCAGTTCATATCGGAATGCTTCCAATTGCGGCGTTGCAGCCCTTGTTCCTTGTGGAATCTGTTGCTGAATTGGCTGTCGGTTTTCTTTTACTTGCGTTGGAGCATTCGGAGTTGTGCTGCCTGCTGAACACGTAAAAAGAACAGCTCCAAGAACAGCAAAGTAAATAGGCGATAAATGAGAGCGTTTTTTCATGTGAAAGAATATAGAAAATTCCTAAAGTCGTTTATTCGCCCACATACTGTTGCCCTGTTCTGAAACTCCCGTGAAAGATAATTCGGCATAATTCAAATCAATATTATATTGCGGAGCCATAACTCCGTTATAGGTTACGTTACCTATTGTAACCACAAAGTAGTAATCCCCTGTGCGAGACCAGCTTCCGGCGAGAGTGTTGCCCTGCCGAACTTCACCATTTGCATTAAAAGTATAAGCAACGGAGTTTACAAAATTAACGCTGTTCCCAATAGGAGTGTGCACAACAACATCGTATTCCCCCACAATACTTGCAGCACTAACACAACCAAGGTTTTCCCCTGCATAACGATTGGGTGCCATAACCGGCCAACCATCGCTGTTGAAGAAAAGCTGGTTTACAAACTGATTGTGATTGACGCTTACGCCTGTGTTGCTTGAGAAACGAGTATGGTAAATAACAAAATATTTGTCGTTCTCAACAAGCACGGAATTATGCCCAAGCGCAGCGTAACCTCTCGATGCTCCCGCAAATCTGTAATTGCCGGCAAGTTTGTTACCGGCTGCATTGATGTTGCCCACATTGCGCCCCTGTATGTCTGTGTAAGGTCCGTTTGGGTTTCTGCTTCGTGCAACACGCATATTGTAACTGTCGCTCAAGGAGCCATGTGATACCATAAGGTAGTAGTAGTCGGTGGTGGGATTGTAGAAAATATATGGCCCTTCCGGCCCATTGCCTCCATTCCAAATGCGAGTTCCATAGTTGCCTTGTCCGGTTTTGGGAAGCCCTATTTGTGCACCCGATGTTTCCATTTCTAATATGTAAATCCCATTGAAAAACGAACCGTAAGACATCCACAGTTTTCCATCTTTGTCGTAAAAGAAAGCGGGGTCTATAGCGTTAGGCGCACTGCCGGTGGAGCTTGTAGCAGGAGTTTTTAAAACCTCTACGGAATTGGAGTAGGGACCAGTTACACTATTCGCTTCTACTCTGCCAATATAAGATTTATTGGAACCCCATGTTGATAGCGAGTAGTACATATAATATATGCCGCCTAATTTTATAACATCCGGTGCCCAAGTACTTCCCGGAGGGTCGCCATCGCTATCGTTCCCAACATGTGTAAAGGCATCGGCGAGAATAGTTTGCCAGCCTGGGCTTGAACCATATAAGCGTGCAGCGTTGTCGTCGTTTGCAACTTGTGTCCAGCTCATAAGATTTGAGGAAGAGGCAACGGCAAAGTGCGACCCGAATGTGTAATATGTACCGTCATCGTCTTTGAAAATTGAAGGATCGTGAACAGAAACGTTGCTTCCATAGGTGGGTCTGGCAGGCAAGGTATAATTACAGCTATTGGCAACAGAAGATGATGAGTATTGTGAGGAGGATGAATATTGTGAAGATGAGGAAGTTTGCAGTGAAGATGATGAGGATATTTCCAGTGATGAAGACGAGGAAGAAGTTTGCTCTAACGATGAAGATGAAGAACCCTGCTGTGAAGAAGATGACACTAAATTCTCTGAAGATGAAGAAAATTCATCTCTAATTCCACTTCCAGATTCGGAAGAACATCCCAAAAAGAAAAACAGAACAAAGAAAAAAAAGGCGTACATTGTACGTAAAATAGGAAATCTTACCTCCAATATCACACAAAAGTGACAAAAAACAACAAAAAACAAGGAAAATGTCAATTTTGGTAAAAAAGATTGTATATTACCGCCATGATGTTTCGTACTGACAATCGCACAATAAATTTTGACCTTCTAGAGCAAGGTCGCTTGGCTTGTCACGTACATATATATACACGCGGGAACACTTGGCAAAATAAAATTTTTCCCCCACCCCCCCCCCCTCCCCCCCCCCGCGCCCCCCCCCCCCCCCCCCACGCCCCCCCCTCCAACACCACCACCAGCACCCCGTT
>JAITUM010000212.1 GCA_031286305.1 Candidatus Fibrimonadaceae bacterium
GATGTCCACTGGTATAATGAGCTATTTTCTCTCAAACCCAGTTTGGTGAAACTGACTCTTGCAGGCGAGGGCGCGGCCAAGTTCGGAATTCAGCCAAATAGGGGGATAATCGAAGGCCACCCCGAACTGACTATCATGGCGAATGAGTGCCCTACGGATAATTTTTCGAATCAATGCACCTTTACGGCATATTTACTGGTTAACGAGTTTGAAATGGAACTGTACCATATAGAAGATGATTGGTGGACATACGTCCGGACAACCACGCTGGTACCCCCGTTAACCGGCAACGAGAATGTCACTCTGACCCTGCACATTGGCGAATCGACCTATTCGCAGACTATTCCTTTTGCGGATCCCAGTGAGCCTTTGACTGCTCTTTCACTCAACGGAACTTTCACTGAACAGAATTATTATCAAGGATACGGCCCTACATTTTTTCATGGAAATACAAAAACTTATATTGAAAACGATTTTTTCAGGCAGCATTTGCAGGCAGTAAAGACTCCGGTTTATTCAAACGAGCAGATTATTTGGTCAATCACCGGCAATGCTGCCGGTAAGTATGAATTGTATGATGCAAGAGTTGACGGAAACCTCGTGCCCTTTAATGAAGCAACTAATGTAGCAAATGTTTTTGTAAGTATTAAAGAGGGAGAAACGATAGATGCAAGAGGCAACGCAGACAGGGTTACGATTTCCGTCCAATCTGCCATAAACAACGCATTGACTGGCAACATGGTAATTAATGTCAGAGCAGATATGTCAACAGTGTGGGGTGATTTTTCAGTGTATGAAAAAGGCAGCCTGGTTCCGTTGACTGATGAAACGGTTTTTTTGTATGTAGTTGATACCGAAGAGGAGCAGGAACCGCAGCAAAGAGAAATCAATTACGGTAGCTACGAATTAAATCTTTACAACAGTTTGGCCGAACACCTGTTTCATGCAAGCGTGAGCGGTATGCTTCTGTTGAACGAAAACGAGATAGGTTTTGCCTCCAATAACACCAAAATTTTCACACCTTACGATGAGTTGGGTGCAGATAACAGCCCGGGTCCTATATTTAATTTTAACTTCGTGCGCCTGCCCCGCATATCGGGCAAGGTGGTTGACCAAAGCGGTGCGCCAATAGTTGGTGCTTCGATTTTCGGCGGTATCCCAACACAAACAGACAAGGATGGGAAGTTCACAATAACGCTCTCAGAAGAAGCATACCGTGAAAACGCAGGCGAGAAAGCTACCATAACAGCGATGGCGGCGGGTTATGAACCCGGCAATGCAGAATTTACAATCGGCGGCTTGGATATAGCTGCTTTGAAAAGCGGCACACAAGACAAGGACGATATTGTAATTACGCTTACAAAATCTGGCACTGGCAACTCCTTTACCGATGCAACAAAAAACGCACTGCGCCTAAGCCCAAGCATGATTACCAGCGCACAGTTCTCTACCGCCATGGCATATATGCATAGCGATGTTGCTCTCACTAACGCAACCATTACAATAACCGCCAATAACAATGCCGCACTCAAAGATGCGAGCGGTACTATGCATATTTACGAATTGCCCTCATATACTGTAACTACTAGAACCGTCACCAACACCGGCGGCACAATCACTTTTACAATGCCAGAAATCAAAGCAGGAACCGAGTATTTCTTCTCATTTGGCGTAAACGGTCCGCCACTGGACAAAAAACCAAGAATCAACCACCTCATTAATGTTGCTATAAAAGTCAACGATCACAACACTGCCGCCGCTGCGCTAACCGTTAACGACTTAACCATGGAAAGCCCAATGGAGATAGGTGTAGAAGACGACTTGAATATTTATGGCATAGCGGCAATGTCGAACAACGCCAACTTAAAGCTTGAAATTTTTGATGTTCAAAATCTTGGTGGTAAGGCAGTAGCCGAAGCGCAAACACAGGCTAAAAAAGATCAGATTCGCTACAGTTTTGAGAAAGTGAAATGGACAAAGAAACCCGGCGTATATGAAGTGGTGGTAACCGTTATCAACAGCGGAAGTGAAAAGGACGCAGTGGCGCGACGCACTCTTATTGTGACTCCAGCCCCCGTTAGAGTCACATCGGTAAGTTACTACGACAAACATACCTCTCCCAAAGTCATGGAGCTTAATCCATCGGCGAATTTGGTATTCCCAATACATGTTTGGCTGCTCGATGAATGGCGTCTTTACGATGATAGAAAACCGAATAAAATCGAAGTTGGTTTGCACGCCGAAACACAGGAAACGGATTATGGCACTGGCGGCGAAATTATTGGCGTTGAAATTATAATAGAGACAAGCCACGGTATATTTACTTTTGATGCAGAAAAAGAAGGCAGTGTTTACGTAGCCGAAATCACGGAACTTGCCGGCGTGGGTATTGCAGAGGTATTTGCCAATGTTACGCGACGCTCCTACACCGACCCAACTCAGATTATAACAATCAAAACTAAAATTGTAAACCTCTCGTTAATTGTTGACCCAAGCGGGTATGTATATGATGTAGCAACCGGTGACAGGATTCAGGGCGCAACTGCAACACTTTACAGAAAAGACGAAGATACTGGCGATTGGGTAATATGGAATGCAGAGAACTACCAACAGGTTAATCCTCAAATAACCGACGAAGAAGGCAAATATGGCTGGATGGTACCCGAAGGCGAATATGAAGTGCGCATCACAATGGCAGGCTATCATAACTATACAACGCTAAGCGATGCTCAATACGGTGTTATAAAAATTTTGCCGGCACGCGAAGATATTAACATTGGATTGGTGAGCACAACAACTCCAATTCGTCTCTCGCAAGTTGCCGCTAATATCCACGCAAAAACGATAGGCAAAAGCATAGTACTGGAAAACGTGCCCCAAGGCGCAAAGGTGGAAGTTTACAATCTGCAAGGAAAGCGAGTGTATTATTCTCCATTCTCAATTCTCAATTCTCAATTAATTATAAAAACCCAAACAAACGGTATGTACATAATCAAAGTCAATAACCAAGTCTTGCGTGTGGTGGTGGCAAAATAAGGGAGTGACGAATCTTCTTTCTAAATGTAAAGCCGTTTTTGAAGCGTATGGCGACGAATCTGTTCGAAATACTTTCAAAGGCGAGCGAAATTACGATGCGGGCAAAATTTTTTCCGCAATGCTTGTTCCGGTTTTTATATGGCTGCCTCATATTCCAAACGATATAAAACTGCATCAATTCCCTACTTTTGCGGTTTCTTTGAGAATATGCTTAACAGCACTTTGCATCAGCTTGGTTTTGCTGAAATTTACAAAGCGTTTTAGGAATTACCCTTATGCAATGATGCTGACAATGGGCATGTATCTCAACCTTGCAATGGCCTTGATAGCCGGAACGGTAGGAGATAAACATGCCCCTGCATATATAGGCGGCTTTAGTTTTGTGCTGATGCTGTCTGTTTTTATTCCATGCTCCTTAAAATTCAAGCTTGTGTGTTCAACAATTTCGGTAATTTTCTTTTTTGTCGCCGGAAAAATTGTGAGTCTTGATTTTTCTGACCCTTCAATAAAGTATTGCATAAACAATATGTTTTCTTCGTATGGCGTTAGTGCAATAATTTTGTTTTTTATAGATAATACAAAGTATAAAGTATGGCAACAACGGCAAGAATTAAAAGAACTTGTGGGAGAAAATAAAAAACTTGCTTTTGAAGCAGAATCTGCTTCAAAAGCAAAGAGCAGTTTTTTAGCCACTATGAGCCATGAAATTCGCACACCCATGAACGGCATAATCGGCTTTTCCGAACTTGCGCTTGGTGACAATATTCCTCCAAAAACTCAAGACTATCTGTCAAAAATCAAACTGAGCGCGGAGGGGCTTCTAAATATTATTAATGACATTCTCGATATTTCAAAAATCGAAGCCGGCAAACTGTCTTTTGAAACTATTCCGTTTGATTTACACGAAGTGTTAGAAAC
>JAITUM010000255.1 GCA_031286305.1 Candidatus Fibrimonadaceae bacterium
GTCCAGCTAACATTCTCAACGGGCAAATCATCACCTTTAAAATGAGAAGGATTAGAACCCATTACCGCCACCCACTGCCTCTGAGTAACAGGAAACTTGCCTATGTAATAATCGCTAACAGTTACGTTATGTGCAGGTTTTTCATCATCCCAACAATCACTCCCCTGCTCGCTGGTGCAGCCCATTGTGAAAGTGCCGCCCTGAACAAAAATCATGTCCAAGCCAACTTTGTCATCGCGAAAACCGGCGGAGCTGCCTCTGGAACCATCGCTAGGAGGAGTTGCGCCTCCCATGCTTTTTGAGTCGGCAACACCAAGTAGCTTATTTGCTATTTCCTTTGCCGCAGAAGTAATTTCCCCGTTGCTTTTTAACGAACTTGTAGTATTAACTGTTTTAGACCTTCTTGTTACAATGTCTGTAAGTCTTGCTTGCAGATGGTACTTATCTATAGACCAATTAACCGATATTATGCCCAGCCACTGAACACCGAATTGCTCGCCAAGAGCCTTTATCGTGCTGTCGCTAACAGCACCGCTCCTTTGATACTCATGCTCTTTCATTAGAAACTTTTGCACATCATCAGAGCGGTCGAATATCGCATACTTGCTATCTATATACTCCTCTATCTCGCCGTGAAGTTGGTCATACGTACCAGCGGATAGCTTTTTGGACTTATCGGTGATTTTATTATCATTCACCATAATGGCAACAGTGGGCTTTTGCCCAAAGGCAAGAGCGCAGAAAATTATCGTTAATAAGAAAAATATATTGCGTGTTAATTCGTTAACCATTTTTATTTTTTCTCCCAAAGACTCTTCAACAATAGCTTCTTCAAAAAGCTCCATCTTCCGGCGTTTGAACAGTTTTTCACATGCATTTGTATGAGACATGGGATGTAATGTAGAAAAAATTCTTTAAAGTAAAGAAGCCAACGCCTCTTTTGCAGCGTTTTGTTCGGCTTCTTTCTTGGAAAAACCTATGCCTTGCCCCAACTGTTTGCCGCCTGCGCTGACTGCTATTTTGAATTGCCTTTTGTGAACCTCTCCCCATTCATCCAATTCCTCATAAGCCGGAACCCCAAGCCCAAGCTCTTGAGTTTTTTCATTCAAAAGAGCTTTTGGATTTTGAAAAATATCGCTTTGCAGAATCTCGTCTTCTTTGGAAAAAAGAAATTTTGAAAGAATCTCCCTGCATTTTTCAATGCCGGCATCCAAGTAAACAGCACCAAGCATTGCTTCAAAAACATCTGCCAATAACGCAGGATTTTCTTTGTCAACCTCTTTTGCTGCCATTAAATATTTGTGCAATTTCAAGTGTTTTGCTACACTTGCAAGCGCAGCTCCGCTCACAATTGCCGATTTCTTTTTTGAAAGCATGCCTTCGCTTTCTTTGCCATATTTTAAATAAAGAAATTCTGCTGTCAGAAAACTGACAATAGAATCTCCGAAAAATTCCAAGCGTTCATAAGTCTCGTTATCTAAGAGCAAAGTGCCTTGCTTACAAGAGCTATGGGTAAAGGCTTGTTTTAGCAAGCCTTTGTTCTTAAAGGAGCAACCTAAAATTTGCTCCAGTTTTTGCACTTTTACTTCTCAGACAAGAAATTTATAACATCACCAACAGTCTGGAATTTTTCCGAAACCGTATCGGGAATTTCAACCTTGAACTCATCTTCCAAACCCATTACAAGTTCGGTGCGATCTAAGGAATCAGCTCCTAAATCTGCTGTGAAGGAAGCACCTTCAACAATCTGTTCTTCCTTAACTTCCAATTTGTCAAGGATAACCTTTTTTACTCGATTGGCAATATCTTCGTTAGCCATTTTTTTTCTCCTTATAGGAAACATTTCCTATTGAATATAGTAAATTCCTAAGCTCCAAGGCCTCCATCTACGCCCAAAACCTGTCCGGTTATGTAAGCTGCTTCGTCTGAGGCCAAGAATGCAACAGCATGAGCCACGTCTCTAGGGTTGCCTAAATCTTTTAGAGGGATAGCCTCTTTGTATTTGGCTATAGTCTCGGGTGCCAGCTTGTCGGTCATTGCAGTTTTAATAAAGCCTGGGGCTATGGCATTAACTGTCACACCGCGCGCTGCAAATTCCATTGCATTAGATTTGGTCAAGCCTATTATGCCGGCTTTAGAGGCTGCATAGTTAGCTTGCCCGGCTTGGCATTTGATGCCGTTTATGGAAGCCATATTTATTATGCGCCCCGAGCGATTGCGCATAAGATGCGAGCTTATGGCCTTGGTGCAAATAAAAGCTGCTCGCAGATTAACATTTAGAACAGCATCGAAATCTTCTTGTTTCATGCGAATAATCAAATTATCGCGGGTTATGCCGGCATTGTTCACCAAAATATCAACCTTGCCAAAGTCTGCCAAAATCTGTTTGAACACATCTTCCACAGATTCGGGGTTAGATACATCGCAAGCATAACCTTTGCAGGTAACTCCGAGCGATTCAACCTCCTTTATTGAAGCTCCATCGCCAAGCTCAATGTCCAAGATAGCCACATTTGCGCCATTCTCGGCCAAAACCTTTGAAATCTCCAAGCCAATGCCGCGGGTAGCTCCCGTAACAATAGCGTTTTTGCCTTTTAAATTTAACATGAAATACCTCTCTGTTTCGCAGAAAATAATGTAGAAAATGCGCAACTGTTATTTCCATTAAAATTTACATTTTCTATCTTTTTTATATGAACAAACTCCTTCTTTCTCTCGCTCTTATTTCCGTTGCAATGTTTGCCTGCAGCAAAAATGTTCAAAGCACGCAATCCAATAAAATCACTTTAGGTTGCGGCATAGAGGTCACCGCCATAGACGATAGACCTGGAGAAATGGATATATCGCTTTTCAGTGGCGTGCTAACCGAAGAGCAAAAACAGGCGTATATGCCGGGAGGCAAAGCTCCTTCGTCGGTTAATGTGTTTTTGGTAAAAACGGCCGGCAACACTTATATGATTGATGCCGGTTTTGGAAATGCAGTCAAAGATAAAAGAATAAAGCCAGAAACCATAGATGGCATCTTTATAACCCATAAACACGGTGATCACATTATGGGACTTTTAAACGAAGACGGCACTGCTGTTTTTTCTGCCCCAATATATGTATCCGGTTTGGAAAGCGAGTATTGGCTAAGCGAAGAAACTCTCAATTCCGAGCTGCAGAAAAACTTGGCAAAAGCTTATGAAGACCGCTATAAAACATTTAATTTCGGCGATATATTGGCACCCGGCATTGTAGCTATAAACGGGGCGCCTCACACACCCGGGCACACCGCATTTCTAGTGGGCAACGGTCAGGAAAAAATTTTAATAGCGGGGGATTTCCTTCATGCCGCTGCTTTGCAATTTCCGGAGCCAACCGAATCTGCAAATTTTGACATGGACAAAGAAGGCTCTGTGAAAACGCGCATTGCCTTAATGGAGCAAGCCGAGAAAAACGACTGGCTCATAGCCGGCGTGCATATTCCAAACCCTGGTTGGGGCAAGGTAAAAAGCAATGGCAAAGGCGGCTTTACTTTTGCGCCGTAATCTATACCCATGATTACAAGCTCGAATACGACGAACAATGTGAAAGGTTCATGAAGAATTTAGGGTTTGAAACGATTCATATTAATTTTTAAATATGGGGGAATTACCCGCGCTTCGCACGGTTCACCAGCGAAATGTAAAGCGAGAAGGGAGTTCCCCCTCGCTGCAACCGCTCCGCGTTTCCGCTACCCCCAATGCGGGGACACCCCGCAACGCCCCGGTTTTGGACAACGTTGTGCAAAATGCATACTCAAGAAAACTGAGCAGGGAGAGGTTTTAAATTAGTAGTTTAACCCCTAATATAGGAGATACAATATGAAAAGTACAAAGTCTTTTCTCGTGGCGGAAGATGTTTCGCTTGCTATGGCATTAACAGTTTCTTGCTCGTCTATTATGCGCCTAAATTTGTTACTTTTCGTATTTATAATACTACTGGCATCCTGCGCCAGTCCACAAACCCGTGGCTGGTGCGGTACAGGCGTTCCAAGTACTGATGAGCTTGAAGAAGCTAGTATTGTAATTGGCACAGAAGAAGATGATGATGATGAAAATGATGAAGATCAAGAGAAGATAGAAATTAGAGAGCCTACAGCGGGTGACTTTCAAAAGATGTTAAGTATGGCTGAAGCCGGTAATGCAAATGCTCAAGCTTTGTTAGGAAGAATGTATTCTAACGGCATCGGCGTTGAGAGTGATATGACAAAGGCAATATATTGGCTTGAAAAAGCGGCAAATCAAGACAATACAAAAGCTATGCTTATGTTAGGAAATCTTGGAAGGAGTGGTGGAAAGCCTACGGAGGCTTTAACTTGGTATAGCAAATGTGCTGATATGGGAGAGCCTTTTTGCCAATATTTTTTAGGAGATTTGTATTTTCATGGATCTGGTGTTAAGAAAGATTTAGACGAGTCGATTAAGTGGTGGAGAAAAGCGGAAGAAAACGGCCAAGCACAAGCTATGCATGCATTAGGTCTTTTGCACGGACATGGGCTTGGTGGTTTTAAGAAAGATAAAACCGAAGCGGCAATGTGGCTTCGCAAAGCAGGAAATAATGCCTATGCTGTTGGTAATGCAACATTGTTAATGGAACTTGGCAATGAGTTTTGGAATGGGACACTTGTAAAGCGAGATTACACCGAAGCCTTAAAATGGTATAATATGGCGACAAAAGTAGAGTTGCCAACAACGCCAACTGCATCGTATAAGTGGAGCTTGACGCAACAGAAATTATACCAAGGATATGCATATACCAATATGGCATCTATATACAGAAGAGGATTGTGCGTTGAAATAGATAAGAAAAAGGCAGAAGAATACGAGCTTGCAGGTAATAAACTAAGGCAAGAGGCAGGCGAGACCACAACCTTGCAAAAAGAAATGAGTTGGCTAGAAATATTGGAAGCTATGCAAACGATATTGTCTGCCGCTTCAGAAGTTGCCGATGCAACACAAAAAGTTGCTAAAGCTACAAAAAAACCGAAAAAACAGCAACAAGCGCAGCAAACACAACCGCCGCCGAAACAAGCTGTAGTTTCCAATCAACCGCAACAACAACCTCAACAGCAACCGAAACAACAGACTCAAGCACAGCCACAAGCTAAACAAGAATCGAATACTTCTAAAACCCCTGTTAGAAGAGAAGAAGATGATCCTTGTTATTATTACCTAACTAGCGCAAGTATTTATAACAAGTATAGGAACGAGCTTTATACTATGAAAAACAACAAGGATAATTATGATGACAAAGGTAAACTGAAAAGCTCTTCCGACTCTAATAGGCGAAATCTTCAATCTTTAATGAAAAAAAGTCGTGAACAATGGGACTCCAGAAAATGCGCTAAAATAAAAAAAGATCCGTTAGAAGACTGGAATGGTCGTAAATAGAGTGCGGTGCGTTAGGGATGTGCGTTAGTTTCCGGTGCCAAAGCCGGTAGGAGCTAGCTCCTGACTTTATCACTTTTTCTTTGTTAGAAATGTAAGTTGTTGTATTGCATGATGTTATGATTTTATTTTTTTTGAAATGGGAGGCGCGGAGATAAAATAGTAGATTTCCGGTATGCATATTCGTCAAAAGAAGAATAAATCTGGTAGCACAAGCATAGTCGTTGTAGATAAAAGCTC
>JAITUM010000258.1 GCA_031286305.1 Candidatus Fibrimonadaceae bacterium
TTGAACTGGAATCAAACTCTGACGAAGATGAACTTTCCGACGCAGAAGACGATGAGGGACAGAGATCGGGAACCCTCTCGCAAATATCGTCAGGGCAGGATAAAGTAATAGTGCCGGAAGCGCTTATGGTTACAGGCACTGTATGACCGCATTGACCAGATTCAACACACTGAATCCAATTACCAAAACCAACAAGAGACATGCCTTTATTAGTATCACAACCGCCATGAACGGTAGTGCAAGAACCGCCAGTGCCATTATCTACAAAACATGAACTACTTAAAATTGTACAGCCGTGAGCCAAAGAAACACATACGCCGGAACGGCCTCCATAATTAGCTATGCCAAAAAATTGTGTGCCAAGAGGACACATCGCGGTATTTTGTGGAAAAAAACCACACTGAACACCGGCGCTGGTAGAGAGCCAGCAACCGTCAGTGTTAGTGCACCGTGTCTCAACATCACGAACAAGGGAACCGGAAAAACTTCTAGTAACGGTTACTTGACCAAAAGAAAAGGAAAAAAACAAAAACAAAACAAAAAGACAAAATTTACGCATAAACATCAACTCTTACCTGCAGAAAAACCAAAAAGAAAAAGCCACCCACATACTCATAATGTAGTTAAATGCCACAGTTACCCGCAGGGCGGCCACGGCGAGCCGCCCCTACATAGTCCGCATCATCGCCGTTTTTTTTTGCATTTCTTTGCAACGAATGATTGAATTGTAGGGGCAACTCGCCGTGGTTGCCCTGCAACGTGGCTGTGCATTTTGCACAACGATGTCCAAAATCGGGGCGTTGCGGGGCGTTTGGTGAGCGTAGCCGAACCAGCCCCGCATTGGGGATAGCGTAAAACGCGAAGCGGTTGAAGCGAGGGGGAAACTACCCGCGCTTTGCACGGTTCACCAGCGAAACGTAAAGCGGGAAGGGAGTTCCCCCATATTTAAAAATTTAGATACCTTGACCCTGGGTGTTGCGGAGTCTCCTATAGAGGCTCTTTTTTATTTTCTATATTCTAGCCAATGCCGGAGTGGTGAAATTGGTAGACGCGCTGGACTCAAAATCCAGTAGAGGCAACTCTGTGGGGGTTCAATTCCCCCCTCCGGTATTTCACCGTAACTTATTAGTAGAGGTCAGTATGAAAAAATTTATCCTCCCTGTAATAGCCTTGTGCTTCTCAATGTCTTTTGCCCAGTTTGACGACGAATGGGCTGATTTTGATTACCAGCATGCAGGTTTAACCCAAACTGAGTTCCAAAGAGTGAAGGAATCCGGAATGAGCAAAGAAAAGCTTTATCATTTGCTGGAACTTGGCATTGGTCCATCGGAGTATCTAAGAGAGCCTTGGAAAAATTTGGGCGTATCAGAGGCTCAGTGGCTGGATCAACGCTCCAAAGGAATGGAAGATAGCGAGATAGACCGCACCTACAAAAACCAGTATGGCAATCAAGGTTTGGCTTGGGTATCCTTTTTGCTTCCATCTTTTTATCAGTGGAGCACAGATGAAATGGCAACTGCCGTAGCAATGAATATAGCGTATGTCACTGCATGGTCCATTACGATTTTTGCGCTTGAAGGAAAAGAAAGAATTCAATATGGAGCACCATTTATAGCCGGTATTCATTTGTGGTCGGGTATAGATGCCATCCTTTCAACTCAGTGGGACAATAACCCTGATGCACGTAGCTTCAGTTGGGGTATTGTGCCAACCGGAAAAAATTCTTTTGCAGCAGCAGCCTTATTCAGGTTTTAAGAACTAACCTCTTTATAAAACTCTGCAGTCTGTTTGGCTATGCTCTTCCAGCTGAACACCGCTTCTGCACGCTTTCTGGAAGCTTCTCCCATTTTCTTGGATAACTCCGGATTTGTGAGCAGCATGTTTAATCTTTCTGCAAGATCGCTTTGGAACTTTTCCGGGCTTTGTGGCGAAAAATCCATTGCGGATTTGCTTTCCAAAGGAACCAAAAATCCGGTTTCATTTTCAACAATTATTTCCGGAATTCCGCCAACCGCACTGCCAACAACAGGTGTTCCGCAAGCCATGGCTTCCAGGTTTATTATGCCAAAAGGCTCGTAAAGCGATGGCGTTGCAAATACTGAAGCGTGGCTGTAAAGCACTCGGAGTTCAGTGTGCGGCAACATCTCTTGAATCCAAATAATGCCGCTTCGTTTTTCCTGAACTTTTGCGATTAAATTTTTGCACTCTTCCGCTATTTCCGGAGTGTCCGGCGCGCCGGCGCAAAGCACTATTTGAGCATCTTCGTGTATTTTCGGAATTGCTTGTATCAATTGCGAAATGCCTTTTTGCCTTGTCACTCTGCCAACAAAAAGCACAAAAGGTTTTTGCGGATCTATGCCGTATTTTTGCAAAATGGCTTCGTCAAAAGTTGGCTTGTAAAATTCCGGGTCTATGCCATTGTAAATAACCCTTACCTTGTTCTCATCAACCCCGTAAAGATTCACAACGTTTTGCTTCATCTTTTTGCTGACGGCAATTATTCCGCTTGCACTCCGGTATGCAGAGCGTTCAATCCAGCAGCTCATTGCATAACCGCCCTCGCCGAGTTGCTCGGCTTTCCATGGGCGGTGAGGTTCCAGAGAATGCGTTGTTAGCACAAGCGGAACTTGGTACAGGCGGCTTGCCAGCACTCCTGCAAAATGAGAATACCAAGTGTGGCAATGCACAATGTTTATGCCTCGCATTGCGGAAATCCATTGCAAATTGATGTCCAGCGGGTCGAGGATTTTTTTGAACTTGGAGTCTTCACACTCGGCAAAAGCACGAGCACTTGTGTCTGCAAAACAATGCACGGAAATTTCACACAGGCTTTTTAGTTCCCTTGTTAAGAAATCTACGTGTATTCCTGCTCCGCCATAAATGTTCGGCGGAAATTCGTTAGTTAATATAGCGACTTTCATATTACCTTGTATCCTAGGGTTTCTAAACGTTTCTCCAGCTGATCCTGCATCTTGTCATTTTCTGAAAGTTCTTGCCGCTTTTGCACCGGATAATCTTTGCGCAACGGATGTCCTTCAAATTCTGCATGGTTCAATAATCTTTTCAAATTGGGATGATCTTCAAAAACAATTCCGAACTGATCCCAAACTTCTCGTTCAAGCCAGTCTGCAATTGGATAAATTTTACTTAGGGTTGGAATTTTTTCCCCTTCGTCAACCGGAACTTTTAAACGCTGCCGTTCCATGGTTTTCATATTTTTCAAACAATATATAGCAGCGAACCGTTTATCTTTGTGGTTTTCCATTCCCAGGTAATCCACACCAACAATGTCTATTAAAACATCAAAATTCATGGACCTTATTGTTTCCAATAATTTTTCTGCAGGGATTATTTTACAATTATTTTCCATTTTTAATGTTCTCCCATTGTTCTTTTAATTTCTTTTTTCGATCTTCCATGTACGATTCATTTTTGATTTTTTCTTGCAATTCCAGCATTGCGTCAAAAAATGCTTCGGGTCGGCTTGGGCAGCCTCCTATGTAGATGTCAACGGGAATTATGCTGTCTATGCCGGGGACTGTGCAGTAGCAGTCGTAAAAACCGCCGGAGCAGGCACAGGCTCCCATTGCTATTACCCACTTTGGCTCTGTCATTTGCTCGTAAATTCGTTTTAATATGGGCGCTTGTTTGAATGTTATTGTTCCGGAAACGGCTAAAACATCGGCTTGCCTTGGGGTAAAACGCACAAATTCGGAACCTAGGCGTGAAAGGTCGTAACGTGAAGTTTCGGTAGACATAAATTCAATGGCGCAACAAGCCGTTCCATAGGGAAAAGGCCACAAAGAGTGCAGACGACCCCAGCTTACCAGCTCGTCTAACTTTCCGGCAAAGAATCCCGTTTCATTTCGCATACAAACCTCTAAAAAGGAAGATAGTAAAAAAAAATAGAAAAATAAGGAAGAAGAGGGATTCGAACCCTCGGTTCTTGCAAACAACGGTTTTCGAGACCGCCCCGATCGACCACTCCGGCATTCTTCCGAAATGGAAATTTAGAAAAATATTTTTCTCTTGAGAAGAGCTTAGGGTGCAGGGCGGTCAGTTTGGGGTGAGGGGGCGGTTGTTTTGGTAAGTGTATGGTGCTTTTTAAGCAAAAGGTGCAGTACTTTTATAGCATTTTACATTGTAGTTATTGCGAGCGAGGTGTTGTTTAAATTTGTCAATATCTGTTGCTTTGGGCGCAAAACAAATTTCAGACACATTTTCTTCATTCATTTCCAAGTATTCTATATAAAGACGATTATTTTCATCTGATTCTACTTTTTTATCGTTGAGTTTTCTTATTTGAATAATCCTACATTCTTGTTCTTCATTAAAGGCAAAGTGTTTTACTAAGTAGCGCAGATTAAGTAAAAGTTTACATACTATATCTCGGTCTGATTCTCCTATCATCTCTTTTAATCTTTCCAGCATGTTTTCAACTTTTTTCCGCAACCCATTAATTTTTTCTTTATAAGAAACATATTCTCCTTCCAACTTACCTTCTTTATAAAAAACATATTCTTCTTTTTGCCCTAATGAAATAACTTTACATGTTTCGGGATCTATGTAAATGCAGCGAAAAAGAGGCAAAGAAGGCGGCAAGTTTTCTTCTTTCTTGCTTTCTGATCCGGATTCCATTTTTATGCCTATGCTTATTTTTTCACTAAAAAAATGCTCGTTTAGAGAAATGCTAACTCCTGTTCCTTCTTCCTTCTTTTCCGTTTTGCCATAAAGCCTAAATTGATTCAAACTGTCTTTATTTAAAATAAAACAACCGGCAAAAGCACCAAATTCTTCTATTTGTATCCGTGAAAAAACATCTTCTTTTGGGAACAAATAACGAAACAATGTTTTTCCCTCTTCAAGGTCATTACTTGTATTTACAGAATTTAAACGAAAGGGGGAACGCTCTTCATCCTTTTTAAAGTAGTTATCGAAAAGCAATCTTTCTAAAACTGCTGTTTTTGTATAATGCGACACAGACGTTTTTATTTCTTCTTTAACTTGCAGTTCTAATATTATTTTTAACGATTGAATGTAAATGTTTTTGAAGTTATTTATTTCTTCTTCTTTGCATTTTTGAGTAGTTTCTTTGAAAAAATCGTCATCGTCAAGCATAAAGTTTACTATTTTTTCGCCAACATTATCTCCAAAAAAAATAAGCACATTCAATATGTCCATTTCTGCTTTTTTAAAATCTTTTGCCGCACCGCGATAATCAGACAAATAGCGCTTTGCAAGGCCGCGATTGTTGTAGATCATTGCATAGTCAGGCTTAATTTCAATAGCTTTATTGTAATCTTCTATAGCACCGCGATAATTGGACAAATAGTACTTTGCAGTGCCGCGATTGTTGTATGCTGCTACATAGTCAGGCTTAATTTCAATAGCTTTGGTTATGCAATCAATCGCCTTGTCATGCTCTTTATTTTCGCGATAAACATTTCCCAAACGCACAAATGCTTCAGGCATATTCGCATTTAAAACTAATAATTTATCAATAAATTCTTTACTTTCGTTATATTTATCTAATTTCTGCAAACATTGTATCTTTTTAAGATATGCCTCAATAAGCTTATCTTTTTCAGAGCTGGTATCAGAAATAACCTTATCGGCTTCTACGATTATCTCTTCGAGTTCCTCTTTTGATATATCTGTATCTTGAATAAGATACTCTAAATCTTCATTGTATCTTGACATATTAAAAGCACCAAACAAAAAAGGGCAAACTCCCGTTTGCCCCTCCACCATCACTATTTTCAAAAATACCCTCCACAGGAGGCTCTCGAAACTTTCCTAAACAACTATAAAACTCCAAATATTGCCTTTTATACATAATTCTAAAATAAATATAGCAAATTAAATTTCGCCCTCACAAACTCAAACAAAGTACTCCTCTCGCTCTTATTCAAACCTATAAACAAAGCACTTGCCGCAAACACTACTATAAAAGCAGAACAACATACCAAAAAACCCTGCCATCCATCCATTCTCAAACTAATATAAACAGGCAACGGAACAGAAATTACTCCAACTGCAAAACATTTAAGCAAAGATTGGCTGATTAACCTGCGAACAGGAAAACCGGTAAGCTTACGAAGCGAAAAAACCGCGTAAATTGCTCTGAAAATATTTATAAAAATGTGCGAACATATATAACCAATGGGCGAAAAATACAAACCGAAATACATAAGGGGAAACATAAGCATAATCATAAGGCTGTCTATTATGCGGAATCTCTTATTTTTGCCGGAAGAAATTATTCCATGCCAAACAGGTATAAAAGCAGAATACATTAATACATTCACTATGCTCAGCTGACTGAAAATTCTGGCGTAATCCGGGACTACTTTTAACCATAAATCTAAAACAAAATCCATTTGCAAGGCCAAAGGGACTAGAAACATAAAAGAAAGCAAAAAGCAAAATTTACTTGCTCGAATTACCAGATTATAAAAATAATCCATTTCGCCGGCTGCCAAAAGCTTTGTTATCTGCGGAGCTATTGCCGTAAAAAAATTACTCATAAACTGGCTTGTTGCACTTGTTACTTGCGTAGAAATTCCATTTGCAGCGTTCAGCAAAACACCATAAAAACGATTTATTAAAATAATTCCACCCTGCACTGCTAAAACTCCGGAAATTCCCCCCAAAAATTCATAGCCGCTAAAGCCCATTCTTTCTAAAAACATTTTTCTATCCCAAAACCACTCAAAACGCGTTTCCTTAAAATTTCTGAGACAATAAGTCATATAAAAAACTGCCATAACTGCAAAAACTGCAAATAACAAAACGGAATATATTTTTAATTTGTCAAAAGAAACAAACCCAAGAGTCAACGCAACCGTAAGCTTAAATACCGCATCTGCAATACCCGCATAAGCATAAATTTTCATTCGCTCATGCGCACTAATCGCAACCATATACGGCATTTGCAAAATGCCAACACAAGCCGTAAAAATTGTAAACTGATAAACAAAGTTAGCTGCTTCCATTCTCTCCGGTGGTATAATAAGCTGCGTGTTTAAAAACCAAAGACCAATAGTTTCACCCAAAACCAAGACTGCCAAAGCAGTGAAAATGTGAATAACAACACTCAAATTAAATGTTTTCTTTAATGCCTCAAAATCCCCTTTACCCAAGTCAAAAGTAAAAAAACGGCTTGTTGCGCTATGCATAGCTCCTTGAATAAAGCTAAACAAAACTATAACGCCACCCACAACATTGTAAATACCAAAATCCTCAACGCCCAACTGCGCCAATACCTCGCGGCTCGTATAAAGCCCCACCCCCAGCGTTAAAATACTGCGGAAGTATAGGAACATAGTGTTCTTTGCAATGCGTTTATTGTTTTCGGAAGGGGTCATTTGACCCCAGTAAATATAGTAAATACTTGCCACTGTTGTCCGGTAAACATTTTTTTGAAGAAAGGTTTTGTTTTAAGAAGGTTAAAAAGAAGCGGACGGCAACTTAAAAATTACGAACCTCGTTTGCCCGTTGTAATCTTTTATCGTTTCTATGAATTCTAGTTTGGGGAAATTTTCGCTTTGCAGAACTTTTTCCTGACCGCTTGCTATTTCCAAAATTACAGGAGCATTTGGACTCAAATAATCTGCGCAGGTGTTGAGCAACTTGCGAATTAACTCCAAACCATCCCCGCTGAAAAGCGCTAGGTGAGGGTCGCCGTTTAGAACCTCCGGTTGCAAGGTTGGGGCATCTGCAAGCGGTATGTAGGGCAAGTTTGCAAGCAAAGCCGTAAATTTAGAGCCGCTTGGCAAAGCAGAAAGCAGATCGCTGCAAACAAGAGTAATTTTATCCTCTAAATTATGCAAAGCAACATTCTCTTTTGCAAGGCTCAGAGCATCTTCGGAAACATCACAAGCCAAGACCTTAGCCCCCAATTCCAAAGCAACGGCAATGGCAATGGCTCCACTTCCGGTTCCAACATCCAAAACCTGACCCTCCGACCACCTACTCCCCAAGGCATCCACCATCAGCTCCGTTTCTTGCCTTGGAATCAACGCTCGTTTATCGCATTTTATTTCGTGCCCTCTAAAGCTTGTGCTCCCCAAAATGTGCTGCAAAGGCTCTCTTTTTGCACGTCTTGCTACCATTGGGCGCAGCGTAGCGAGTTCTTTTTCTTGCAGGGGGCGGTCAAAGCTTAGGAATAAATCCATTCTTTTTATGCCAAGTCCGTGCGAAAGCAAATACTGCGAGTCCAATTTTGCATTTGGCACCCCATGTTTCTGCAAAAAAGCAGCGGTTTTATTCAAAACTGAGAGAATATTTTCCATATTTTTAATCGCAGTTGTTGAATTTAGAAAAATTTTCCCGATAATTTGCTATAGTAATTAATGATTACTCGCCTTTGGCGATTCACCAGCGAAATGCAAAACATTAGGGGTGTTAACTCATGTTTGGGTATAGGGTATAGGCAGTGCAAAAAGCGTTGTTTTTAAGCAAAAAAAGCCGTTCTTTGTGCAGTTCCCCATACCCCATACCCTATACCCCATACCCAAGCGGGTTAATCAGCAAGTATTTACTATATTTTTTGCCATGAAAAAATTCCCACTATTTATAATATCAATTTTAGGCGGCATATCCATTTCTATGGGCGGCTCCGCATTTGTAAATGCTCCTAATGAGATTCTAAGCGCTTTTTTGTTCAGCCTCGGGTTGTTCTTGATTTTTTACTTTAAATGGGGTTTATATACAGGGCGTGTGCAAAATCTGGTTGAAGTTTCCGTGAAAAAAACCGCACCAGACCTCGTAATACTTTATTTTGGGAATTTACTCGGCACTCTTTGTTGCGGGTATGTAACTAGAATTTGCAGCAAACCGCAAGCTCTGGAAAAGGTAGAAGCTTTTGTGCAATACAAATTATCTCTACCTCACTTGCACGCCCTTATCCTTTCGATTCTTTGCGGAATTATGGTTTATGTGGCTGTAGAGGGTTTTAAAAGGATTGAAGATCCTGTAGGCAAGCATCTAGCTATTATTTTGCCGATTATGGCTTTTATCTTTTCCGGATTTGAGCACTCCATAGCAAACCTGTTTTTCATATCGCTTGCCAATGCTTGGGGAGTTGAAGCCGTGATATTCAGTGCTATAGTAGCGGTTGGAAATTTGATAGGTGGTTGTGTGATACCCTTGTTCCATAAGCTTGTTAAATAGTTTTATCTACCATTGGGACAAACCTTACCGGAAGCAGGTTTTTCTCAATAACTTTTTCACCCTTTTTTGTGATGAGTTTTAGCAGCTGCACCGAATGGACTTCTCCTACGGGTATAATCATTTTGCCGCCGTCTTTTAGTTGTTCAATTAGTTTCTCCGGTATGTAATCAGGCGCAGCGGTGACAATTATAGCATCGAAAGGAGCTTCTTCCGACCAGCCCATATAACCGTTTCCGTGTTTTACTTTTGCATTAAAATTGTGAGCAGCAAGATTTTTTTTTGCTTCGGCGGCAAGTTCTTTCAGCAGTTCAATCGTATAGACCTCACATCCGAGGTAAGCTAGGATAGCAGCCTGATATCCCGACCCTGTTCCTATTTCAAGAACTTTCATTCCGGGTGCAAGCTCAAGCTGCTCGGTCATAAATGCTACAATATAAGGCTGTGAAATTGTTTGTCCCATTCCGATTGGCAAAGGCGAATCGCTGTAGGCATAGTTTTGCAGTTTTTTTGAAACAAAAAGATGCCGCTGCACATTATTCATAGCCTCAAAAACAGCATCTGATTTAATATCCCTAGTTTTTAGCTGCTCTTCAACCATTTTATTGCTAAGTATTTCAAAATTTTGCGCCATAAGACATTACTCCAATAGTTTAAGATACTAATTTTTTCTATATTATACCTATGAGCGTAAATTCTTTTAGACATAACAAGAGCATTCTCTGCATGATTATGGCTGGTGGCCAGGGGAGCAGGCTCTCACCTCTCACGCGCGACCGGGCAAAACCTGCTGTGCATTTCGGAGGTACTTACCGCATAATTGATTTTGTGCTGAACAATTTCATAAATAGCGGTATATTGAAAATCAAAATTTTAACGCAGTTCAAGTCTGACTCGCTCAACAAGCATATATCTGCGGCGTGGAGCTTGAACCCCAGCATGGGGCAATATGTGGACTTGGTTCCCGCTCAAATGCGCACCGGAAATGAATGGTATAAAGGCACCAGCGACGCTATTTTCCAAAACATAAATCTAATAACGGATGAACGTCCGGACCTTGTGGCTATATTCGGCGGCGACCATATATATAAAATGGATATTAACCAAATGGTGAATTTCCACATTAAACGCGAAGCCATGCTTTCAATAGCGGCTATTCCGGTTCCCGTTGCAGAAGCAAATGAATTCGGAATTATAGAAGTGGATGAAGACCACCGCATGATAGGCTTTGAAGAAAAACCAAAAAACAATCCTAAACAAATACCGGGACGCCCGGGTTGGTGCCTTGCCAGCATGGGTAATTACATTTTCACGAGTAAGTTTTTGGTGCGTCAACTTTTGGAAATTCGCAAAATCAATCCCAAAGCTATAGACTTCGGACACAATATCTTGCCGTACCTGTACCCGGAATATCCTGTTTATGTTTATGACTTCACAACAAATTCCGTTAAGGGCGAGCAGCCAAAAACAAACGGATACTGGCGCGATGTTGGTACAATAGACGCTTTTTACGATGCAAACATGGATATATGTTTGCAAGATCCCATATTCGACCTTTACAACGAAGCTTGGCCAATTCGCACTTTTAACTGGAATATGCCTCCGGCAAAATTTTCTCGAACAGAAACGGATGGCAGCATGGGAGGAACAGCTGTGAATTCAATCATTTCAGCAGGTTGCGTTGTGAGCGGCGGTTATGTGATAAATTCCGTTTTAAGCCCGGGTGTTGTGGTTCAAAAGGGAGCTGTAATAGAAGATTCCATAATATTCCCCGATGTCACAATAGGTCCCGGTGCAAAAATTCGCAAAGCGATTATCGAAAAAGAATTGCACATTCCGGCTGGTTTTGAAATTGGCTACAACCTAGACAGAGACGGTGCCCTGTTCCATCTAACCGACTCCGGAATTGTGGTGTTAGCTAAAGACACTGTGATTAAAGGGAATTGAGAATATAGCAGGTGTCAATTTAATGTTTTGGGACAAGGGACAAGGGACAAGCGGTATGTGGAGCTACATTGGCTGGGACATGATTCTGCGCAAGTTCATGTCCCATATCCCGGGCAACGATGTTTTGCGTATCGCTTGTCCCATGTCCCAAAGCAAAGTAGTCTGAGTTAATCATAGTTTAGGAGTCGGTAGTTGAAAGTTGTCGAGCGATTTGGTGAAGCGTCTTTTGCTTTATATTATGAGCTTAGGCATTTAGTTTACCTTTTGAGCGAGTCTGTATATTGGAGCACCATTGGGCGTTTTGATAAAATGCGCTTGCCTTTTAAAGGAGCTTTTTCGCTTCAAATGGTAAGGCTTGGGAGTTCGGCTGCTCTTATAGTTTTTCTTTTAACTTTTCTTGTTGGCTTAACGCTTTCGTATCAATCTGCTGTTCAGCTTGAAGTTTTGGGTGCGGGAGTTTACTTGGTTCGGGGCATTGCTGTCACAATGTTTATGGAAATTGGGCCTCTAATAACTGCAATTATTTTAGCTGGACGGTCAGGCTCTTCAATAACTGCGGAAATTTCTTCCATGGTCGTTCAAGAAGAAGTAAAAGCGCTTAAGGTAATGGGTATTCATCCTGTTCAATATCTTGTGCTGCCAAGGTTTCAAGCAATGAGCATAGCCACACCTATGCTAACCATGCTGGCAAATATAGCAGGTGTTTTTGCCGGTTATATAGTAGCCATTACTTACGTTGGGCTTCCCACTGCTTTGTTTATGTCTGAGCTAAAAGAAGCACTCTCGGTTTCTATTGTAGCAAAGTCGCTTTTTAAGGGTTTGATTTTTGGGTGGCTAATAGCTTTGATTGCAGTTTCAAAAGGTCTTTCGGTGCGCGGCGGTGCAGATGCCGTAGGTAAAGCTACAACCAAGTGCGTTGTGTTTTCCATAACAGCAATCATCCTAGCAGACGCAGTATTTTCATTTGTGTTTTATTAGAGTTTATTATTTTTTTCTATATTACCCCCATGAAAAAATCTTTCCTTATTTCCGTTGCTCTTGTGAGCGTAATGTCTCTTTCTTTCGTTTCTTGTAAAGACGATAGCGTAAAAAAAGAAACCCTTGAAACGCCAAAAGGCAAATATAGCTATGCAATTGGCTATGATATGGGCAGAGGGTTAAAACAAATAGAAGTAGAATTAGATATTCCCATGATTTTGCAAGGCCTAAGAGACCAGCTGGATACCACCAGAGCGGCTCTTATGAATGATAGCGAAGTGATGGTTGCCATGCAGGAACTTATCGCAGAAATGCAAAGAACCCGCTTAGTAAAAGACTCCGTTAAAGCTGCAGAAAACTTGATAAGCCAAAACGCATTTCTTGAAAAAAACAAAAGCGAAGTCGGCGTGGTTAGCACCGAGAGCGGTTTACAATTCATGCTTCTATCTGAAGGTAGCGGCAACACGGCAAAAGACGGCGATACCGTTTCCGTTCATTATACAGGCTTCCTCCTTGATGGCAACAAATTTGACAGCTCTCTAGACCGTCAGCAACCGCTAACCATAGTGCTTGGCGAAGGAATGTTAATTCCGGGCTGGATAGAAATGCTGCGTTTGATGAAAAAAGGCGATAAAACCAGAGTGTGGGTACCAAGCAGTTTGGGTTATGGCGAAAGAGGCAGCCCACCGGTAATCCCCGGCAATTCCATGCTGGTTTTTGAAATGGAACTTTTGGATATAAAAGAAAAATAGCTTGAAAAGTTGAGAGTTGAGAGTTGAGAGTTGAGAGTGAAGAGTTTGCTGAACGGGTGGATTCTGAAGCCTTGTCTATTTCTAAGGGAGTGGCGCATAAAGCTATTGTGAACCCGAATATAGAAGCAGTGCTTGCTGCAAAACGGAGGCGCAAAGAAGCCAGTGTAGAAGAACTTTTCAGTGGCATACTGAGCGGCAATAGAACCGCTCTTGCTCAAGGAATAACTCTTGTGGAAAGCAGTTTGCCGGAACATCAAAGCAAAGCGCAGGAGCTGATTCAAAAATGTTTGCCGCACTCCGGCAATTCTTTGAGGATAGGCATAACAGGCAGCCCGGGAGCGGGCAAAAGCTCGTTTATAGAAGCCTTTGGCGTTTACCTGATAGAAGAACATCAGAAAAAAATAGCTGTGCTTGCTATAGACCCCACAAGCCAACGCACTAAGGGTAGCATTCTAGGTGATAAAACCAGAATGAATGTGCTTTCTGCAAAAGAGGATGCTTTTATTCGCCCTTCACCCTCAGGCTCAACGCTTGGTGGAGTTGCGCAAAAAACAAGGGAATCCATACTTCTTTGCGAAGCGGCTGGCTACCCGATAGTTTTAATAGAAACTGTTGGCGTTGGGCAAAGCGAGACTGCTGTGCACGAGATGACGGATTTCTTTTTACTTTTGATGCTTGCCGGTGCGGGTGATGAATTGCAGGGCATAAAGCGTGGCATAATGGAAATGTGCGACGGCATGGCAATAACAAAGTGCGACGGGCAAAACGTTGCAAGGGCTATGGCTGCCCGTGCCGAATATCAAAGCGCATTGCATCTGTTTCCGGCAACTCCCTATAAGTGGATGCCCAAAGTGATAACCATCTCTTCTCTTAACAAAGAAGGTTTGCCGGAAGTGTGGAAAATGCTCAGCGATTTTGAAAACCTTGTGAAACAAAACGGATGGTTTTTTCAGAACAGAGAAGAGCAACAAAAGAACTGGATGAAGAGCAGGATTCATGAAAGTCTAATTTTTGACTTTTACAATCATCCTGCAGTGAAAAAAGAATTGCCAATATTAGAAGCTGCCGTTTTAGAAGGCAAAGAAAGCCCTTTCACGGCGGCTGAAAAACTGCTGAAAGCAGCTAATCACTAAAATTTCTTGTTAGTGATTAGTTTGCCCTCACCATCTTTGAAATTATCGGTGGCAATGAGAATTATGTCTACTATATGCCAAACGAAAGGAACAGGAATAAACGCGCCAATGCCGCAAGTAACAAGAGCGAAGATACCATATAGAATCCAAGGAATAAACAACTTCAAAAGCCCCATTCCTATTTGACCCGCATAAAACCTGTCCACTCCAAGCGGCCCGAGAAATATTGAAAGGATTAGCGTAACAGTCCAGTCTCTATCGGATATATTTTGGTACTTTGGATCTACAGGTCTAGTGTTGGCAGATGTTGCCGGTTGCACCTCTATTTTACTGAGGGCTGCTCCGCATTTTAGGCAGACGACAGCTTTTTCATCTACATTTGCTCCGCAATTTTGACAAAACATATGTTTTCTCCTTGTTCAATTTTGAATATTCAGCAGTAATCTAGAAAATTGAAATTTCTATATTCCACCTATGAAAACTCTTTCTCAAACAGATTCCGCAATTTTGGAACTCATAAATAAAGAAACGGCGCGCCAAGAAGATGGCATTGAACTTATAGCCTCTGAAAATTACGCTTCAAAAGCGGTGATGGAAGCCATGGGCAGTTGCTTAACAAATAAGTACAGCGAAGGGTACATAGGCAAACGGTACTATGGCGGCAACGAAGTGATAGACGAGGTAGAGGCACTGGCTATAGAGAGGTGCAAAAAACTTTTCGGATGCGAACATGTAAATGTTCAACCGCTTTCCGGTAGCCCTGCAAACGCAGCAGTTTACTTTGCAACCATAAAACCGGGAGACAAGGTTTTGGGCTTGCAGCTTGACCATGGAGGGCACCTTTCACACGGACATGCAGTTAATTTTTCCGGAATGCTTTACAATTTTACCCAATATCAAGTGGAAAAAGAAACCGGCAGAATAGACATGGAAAAAGTTCGGGAAATTGCCTTGCGAGAAAAACCGAAAATGCTACTCGCAGGCTTCTCCGCTTATAGCAGAGATTTGGACTGGAAAAAATTCAAAGAAATTGCAGACGAGGTTGGTGCAATAACCTTTGCCGACATAGCCCACATAGCCGGCTTGATTGCAGGCAAGGCAATAGAAAGCCCGGTTCCGTATTTTGATATTGTGAGCACCACTACGCACAAAACATTGAGAGGCCCGCGCGGCGCCATAATAATGTGCAAAGAGCCTTTTGCAAAAGCTATTGATAAAGCTGTGTTCCCCGGTATGCAAGGTGGCCCGCACGACCATGCAACGGCAGCAAAAGCGGTGGCCTTTCATGAGGCATTGCAACCCGAATTTCAAACCTACGCAAAACACGTTATTGAAAATGCAAAAGCCATGGCAGCAAAGCTTATGGAAGCGGGATTTAAAATAATTTCCGGCGGAACGGATAACCATTTGATGGTTGTAGATGTCACCTGTAAAGGAATTTCCGGTAAAGAAGCCGAGCGGGTTTTGGATTTGGCAGGCATTTCCACAAGCCGCTCCACAATTCCTTTTGACCCGCGTAAACCAATGGATCCTTCGGGAATTCGTCTTGGAACGCCGTCAATCACAACCAGAGGTTTTGATGTTGAAGATACTTGCAAGGTTGCAGAAGCCATAACGCAGGCCATTGAAAACCACGGTGATGCTGCAAAGTTAAAAAACATAAGAGAGGGCATTTTAGAGCTTTGCAGAAAGAGACCGCTGTATGCAGAAAAAAATTAGGCACATAGCCATAATTATGGATGGGAATGGGCGCTGGGCTAAGTCTAAGGGCTTGGAACGTTTTTTTGGGCACAGGCATGGGACAAGGGCAACGGTTGCTGCTGTTGAGTGCGGGGTGGAAATTGGTTTGGAACATTTGACACTTTTTGTTTTTAGCTCGGAAAATTGGCAACGTCCAAAAAGGGAAGTGGAATATCTTATGAACTTGCTTGTTGAAATGATTGCTCAAGAGGTTCCTAAGCTGATGAAAAATAATGTAAAGTTATACGCCATAGGAGATTTGAGCAAACTTCCGGAAACGCCTCGCAAAAAACTTTTGGAAGCTATAGAAAAAACTTCTAAAAATACAGGTATGCAGTTGAATTTGGCAATATCTTATGGCGGCAGAATGGAAATTGTGGACACCGCTCGGAAAGTTGCGGAGCTTGTGAAAAATGGCGAGTTGAGTTTGGAAAATCTTGATGAAGCGGAATTTGCAAAGCATTTATATTTGCATGGCGCTCCGGATCCGGATTTGATTATACGCACGGGTGGCGAGTACAGGCTTTCAAATTATTTATTGTGGCAAGCCGCTTATAGCGAGTTTTTTGTTAGCGATGTTCTGTGGCCAAATTTTTCAAAAGAAGATTTTGCAAAAGCCATCGAGTTTTACAACACAAGAGAACGCAGATTCGGGAAGGTTGCTGAGTGAACTGCTCCCTACAACTCCAGCTTTCCTACGAAGGAGAATCTTGGCAAAAAGCCGTCTTTGAGGTTGCCGTTTAGGGGCCAGGATAAATTTATGTGGCTAACTATGCCTTGCACGGATTTTGAATTTGAAACTCTTAAACCGAGCCCTGCTTGATAAATTAAATCGCGCGGTTCAAAAGCGCGCAACTCGTCGGTTGCTTGCCCCGCCGTTACAAACATCGCAAAAGACGGGATTTGCGCCAAAACTTCAAAGCCGGGAAAATATCTTTGCTCCGCTTTAAATGCAAAAGTATTTTGACCTGCTAAATAATATGCGGGAAAGCCGGGAAAAATATTTAAGCCGTCTAAATAAAGCTGGCGAGGATAATATGTTTTTTGCCACGAGTCAACCCTGGCGCTCAAAACCGAAGACCATTCCAAAACGGGTTTAAAAATATATTCGCCAAACAAAATGCTATTCATATGTCTTATGTTATCGTTGCTGCTATTATTGTCGTTATAATAAAAGGAATTGTGCCCCTTGGCATAAAAATTATGCCCGCCTGCGCCAAGCGATAAACTTATGCTATTTTCAAAATACCAATCATCGTTAATTGCCCCCCAATCCTCAACATTTTTAGCAATAACATTTTTAACTTTATAACCTCGCTCAATATCCTCTGTCCATTTAACTCGATGAAAATTGCGTTTTTTGTCCAAATGAACGCGAGACATTGCAAGCGAAAAACCCAAGCGAGAATCTTGATAAGTATCACCCATCGCACAGCCTTTTGAAACAGGGCCTCTCCCTATTCTATAAAAATCATAACCTGCGCCTAAATAAGTTTTAAAGAATGTGCCGCCAAATGAACGCGACAACCATAGCGATAAAGAATCTTCAGATAAACCTTCTATCATCCAAGCGGGTTCCGAATTTTCGCTTTCATAAAATTTTTCGTCTCGCTTTGACCAAAGCCACTCCGCATTATATGACCACTGATTTTTTGAGCGACTTATGAACGGATATCTAAGGCCAAGGCTCCGAGAAAACCCGTCTGTATTTTCGCTCCATAAGAAATCAAGTTTATTATGCGGAAAAATAAAATCATCGGTTTGGTAAAGCAAATATTTTTGGTCTCTGTCTTGTAAGTGCGCAGAATAAAAACCAATGGTATGTCCAAATCCCAACAAATTGCTCTCTTGCACCCCGAATGCCCAAAGCCATTTTTCACCCGGCTTGCCCAAGTGAAACGCCGGAGCAAAAGTCCAATTATCACTGGTTTCAACATATATGTCTATATTGCCGAGCGAATCTTTTTTTGCCTCTATTTTTGCATCGCTAATATAACGCAAAGCTCGCAAATTTTTTTCTGCATCCTGTATTTCCGAAAACGAAATAGTATCACCCTCGTTAAAAGAAAGTTTGCCTCTAATAACCGAAGGTTTGGTTTCTATATGAAACCAATTTCCGAGTCTATACAATTCTCTTTCAAATGAGGTATGAGTTACTGCATCGTCAAAAACATTTTTTGTATCAACATGAATTTTAGAAATTACAAACGAATCTTCCGCAACAACCAAAGAAACCAAAATCAAGCTGACCACTAGCCAACACCCTTTCCGCTGAACATTTCGCTGGTGAATCGCCAAAGGCGAGTAATGGCCACTAGCCACTAATAACCTCACCTGTCAATTTCCGGTATCACGGGGTCTAGGGTTGCCATTATGGTCACCAAATCGGAGATTTTGTGACCTTGGCTCATTTCGTTCAGAGCGAGCATGTTTGCAAAAGTTGGGCTGCGGGTGTGGATGCGATAAGGTTTGTCGCCTTTTACCGCAACAATGTAGGTTCCATAGATTCCTTTTGCCGTTTCTGTTTGAGTGTAATAGCTGCCGGGTGGCAGTCTGTAGCTAGCCTTGGGTGCAGAGCGGTAGGGGCCTTCGGGGAACTTTTTTATGCATTGCTCCAAAATTTTCATAGACTCGTAAATTTCTTGCATTCTAACAACATAACGAGCGTAGCAGTCGCCTTCGGTAGCAACGGGAACATCAAAGTCAAAAGAGCTGTAAATTGAATACGGTTCGTTTTTGCGAATATCGTAATTAACGCCGCTTGCGCGCAGCACAGGGCCTGAGCAACCCAAAGCAACAGCCCTCTCTTTTGAGAGAACTCCAATGCCTTGCGAACGGAAAAGCACAATTATATTTTTGGACAGCAAGGTTTCATAATCTTTCAGCGTAGGTTTTAGGTGTTCTAAAAACGCTTTGACTCTTGGGATAAAAGTGTCGGGGACATCTTTGTTTGAGCCACCCGGTCTAAAGTAGTTCATGGTTAGGCGCTGGCCGCATACTTCTTCAAAAATATCGTGAATCATTTCGCGTTCTTTGAATCCATAGAGCAAAGCGGTTTGCCCGCCTAAATCTCCGCCAAAGCATGCATAAAAAACCAAATGTGAAGCTATGCGGTTAAGCTCGCAGAGCATCACTCTAATATATTCTCCCCGCTCCGGAACGCCTATTCCCATTGCTTTTTCTATTGCCATGCACACGCAATGGTTGTTTTGGTGCGATATTATGTAATCTTGTCTGTCTGTGAGGGGGATGTAATGAACATAACTTTCGCCTTCTGCTTGTTTTTCCAAGCCCCTGTGTATGTAGCCCATGTGCGGCACAACTTCGACTATGGTTTCTCCATCCAAACGCAGAACAAGCCGCAGAGCGCCGTGTGTGCTGGGGTGCTGGGGCCCCATATTAACAAAAAACTCATCTGACCCGCTAGCGAGCGGAGCTAATTTGAAACCCGGAGGCAGTGGCGTATGGGTAGACATTGTAGGATAAAGTAGAAAATATTTTTAGGGGGAAAGGCAGCCCCTAAAACAAAACCTAGATTTTTTGGTAGAGCGTAGTTTTGAAGGAAAAACAGCGATTTTGGGCAATTTTAGCAGATTTGCAGGTTTTTGAGGGTGGGGTAGGTTATATTATCAATTATTCTTATCAGGGTTCAGACAAGAAGGAATAGCGTAAAACGAGTTATTGATTACTATATTTGGATTGTTTGGATAATTTAATAGGGTGAAAATTATGAGTGCAGTGTGGATTAAAGAGCAGTTGTCAGTTTTTGCAAAAGGTCTCACTATGGGGGCCGTAAATGCGATACCCGGAATTTCGGGTGGCACTATTGCTATGATTACGGGGATTTTTGAAAGAATAGTCAATTCGCTGAAATCATTCGATTTAACTGCGCTTAAGCTTTTGTTAAAAGGTAAATTCCGTGAATTTGCACGGCATGTCGATTTGATTTTTATTTGCAACATTATGTTTGCTCATGTAATAGCAATAGTTTCACTTGCAAAAATATTTGCATTCCTTTTTCGCGATTACCCGCATTATATATGGGCATATTTTTTTGGCTTGGTGTTTGCTTCTGTTTTTTTCCTGGGAAAAACTATAAAAAAATGGAGCATAAGTTCTGTTGTATATTTTTTGATTGGAACCTCTATTGCCACCTATATTTCCATTGCCACCCCAGGTGTGGAAAATGATAGCGTTTGGTACCTTATGCTTTGCGGGGCCATTGCAATATGTTGCAAGGTTTTACCCGGAACCAGCGGCGCTTTTGTGCTCATTCTGATGGGTAATTATGAGCTTATTGTGATAGATTCTATTAATAATTGGCGTTTTGAAATTTTGGTGCCGGTTGGTATTGGGGTTATTGCAATATTTCCTTTCTCTCGTTTTTTATCGTGGATGCTAAAGCGTTTTCACAATTCGGCAATATCGCTTTTGACCGGTTTTATTTTAGGTTCTTTGCTAACATTGTGGCCTTGGAAAAAATCAATTGTCGAAATTTTTGGCGAAAAAGAAAAAACAATAGGTTATGAATGGTTCTTACCGCAACTGAGCGTTGAATTTGTAACAGCCCTAGCTTTGTGCATTTCAGGAGTTCTTACCATCTATTTGATTGAAATACTGGCAGGGAAGAAGGAAAATTAAACCGGAGGCTACTCCGATGAAATGCTATCTAGGATGCTGTTTATTATCCCTATTCTAAGATAACCAATAGAATCCAAGCTATCTATTCTGTAGTTCAATTTTAATGCGCCGTCTTCGTAGCATTCCTTGGCTTCTGCAAAATTATCCGCTAAATACAAAGCCTCGCACTTTGCATAGTGATTGTGGGTTTCTGCTTTTGACGTTTTAAATAAAAACCAGCCACCACCAATCAGCACAGCCAAAACCAACAAGAAAATTATATCTCCTTTGCCCATGAATTTGGATTGGCTTTGACCGTCTTCATCTTTTTTCAAAAAGCTTATTAACATAATTCCTTCCGCATGTTTTTATAATCAGCCAAATATATTCTTGCTTTTTCTGCTACCGCCTCTGGGGTGTAACCGAATTCTTTTTCTAAAACAGCCAAAGGCGCAGACTTTCCAAATCTGGTTAAACCCCAAGAACCGCCCAAAGGACCAACCACCGGTGCAAGCACGGAAGGCAAACCGCTGGAAACCGCAAAGGCCGGAGACCAGCGAGGAATTAACGCTTCACGTTCTTTTTGCGGCAGGTCTGCAAAGAGCCTCGGGCTCATAACACTAACCACACGCACGGAGATTTTTTCTTTGCGCAAAATTTCCGCAGCCTGGCAACACAGGTAAACATCGGAGCCGTTGGCAACGAATGTTAAATCCGGCTTTTCTGCATTTTGCACAATGTAGCCGGCGGCACTTGCTTTTGAGTGCGGATTTTCCAGTGGCGGCATCACCTGCCTGGAGAGTATGAGGGTTGTTGGGCTATAACCGTTAGCCATGGCCATTTCCCAAGCCAGCGTTGTTTCATTTGCATCTGCGGGGCGGAGAACCAGCATTGCAGGCTTGCCGCTGGGCAAAGTCAAATGTTCAAGCAAGCGAACTTGTGCTTCTTGCTCAACAGGCTCATGGGTGGGGCCGTCTTCGCCAACCCGGAAGCTATCGTGGGTGAACAAAAATTTAACAGGCAAAGCCATTAGCGATGCAAGCCTCAAAATCGGCTTCATATAATCGCTAAACACAAAGAATGTTGCGCAAGTTGCCGTGAATTCTCCGTGCAAAACAATGCCGCAAACAATAGTCCCCATGGTAAGCTCGGCAACTCCTGCCTGCAAAAATGCACCGCTAAAATCGCCCGGTTTAAATATGCCGGTTTTGTCTAAGAATGCTTGGGTATTATCGCTGTTTGAAAGGTCTGCTGAGGAGCAAACCATGTTCTTTTGGTTTTCAGCAAGCCACGCCAAAATAACTCCGGAATTTACCCTTGTTGCAACTCCTTGTTTTTGCGGAATTACAGAGAGGTCTAGAGCTGGCGCTCTGTTATTTTGCCAATTTTCCAATTCTTGCGCCAAAGCAGGATAGGTTTGTTTCCAAGTTTCAAATCTGTACATCCATGAGTCGGCCTCTTTTTGCAATTCTTCCAAGCGTTGGCTAAAGGCTTCTTCAACATCCGGCCAAACAACAAAGGGATTTTCAGGGTCTCCGCCAAGGCTTGTTATGGTCTGTGCAGTGGAGGCTCCAGCCGCATCTATTGGCTGCCCGTGAGTAGAGACTTCGTTTTCAAAAGCATTGTTTTCAGCATCTTTAATGCCCTTGCCCATAATGGAGTTGCCTATTATCAGAACGGGTTTATCGGTTTCCGAGTAGGCGTTTGAAAACGCTTTTCTTAGCTCGTCCGCGTTGTGACCATCAATGCTATAAACTCGCCAGCCCCAAGACTCGTATTGGGCGGCAATGCTATGGCTTATAACCTCGTCGGTTGGGCTGGAAAGCTGAATTCTGTTTGAATCAAAATAAAATATGAGGTTTGAGAGCTTCAGGTGCCCGGCTATGCGCCCAACGCCGTAGGCAATTTCTTCTTGGATTGTTCCGTCTGAAAGGAGGCTAATGGTTTTGTGCTCAAATAATTTTCCAAAGCGATTCACCAAAACTCGTTCTGCAATAGCGCATCCAAGCGCTAAGCCATGCCCCAAGCCAAGCGGACCGGAAGTGTTTTCTACTCCTCGCAGAATATCCAAATCGGGATGCCCGGGCGTGCGGCTACCCAGCTGCCTAAACTCTTTCAAATCTTCTGTAGTTAGCCTTTTTGTGAAGCAGAGCGCAGAATAAAATGCCGGGGACATATGCCCGGGATCCATAAAAAACCTGTCTCTAGCTCGCCAATAAGGGTCTTTAGGGTTAAATTTTAAAAATTCCTTGAATAGAACGGAGAAGAACTCTGTTGAGCCCATGGCGCCGCCCGGATGTCCGGATTTAGCTTTCTGTACCATAGCCGCAGACAAAATTCTGGCATTATCAGCGGCACGGTGTATTATGTTATTATGCAAAGTAAACCTCACAAAAGAGGGTATAAATATAGAAAAAAATGATTAGGTTGTCAATTCACAATAAACCAATGCCTATTCTCACCCTTGTATCCTTGGGTTCATCCAAACCTCTTGCTATGCCAAAGCTAAAGTTAAAGGGAATAGAATAAAATATGCGATTTTCCAAACGCCAATCTATGCCAAAGCTTCGCAGCCAATTTTCTCTGTGTTTTAACGCCGGAAGCGGGTGAATTTCCCAAGCACTGCCCATTTGCACAAAAGGCGAAACATTGAAGTCTCTTGTGGTGAAAATTCCAAGCCTTCTTCTAAAATCGCTGTAAATTGAGAATTTATAGCGAGCTTCTGCCAAAATAGTCCCTGTGCCATAACTAAAATAATTCTCACTGTCTTTCAAAATGGGGTAACCTTCTATAACAAGCGGGTGCAGATAAAAATTATCCAAAGTATCCGAATCAAAACTCTGCCAATGCAAAATTCCGCTACCCAAAAGAGAAAACGAAAGTTTGCTAATCGAAATTTTTGCCATGCCTGCCCATTCATGCAAATTGAAATTCCTGTATCTTGGCTTTGGTATTCCAAAATCAGTCATGCGAAAGCTTTCCTTAAAAGTTCCCTGCCTAGATAAATCCGAGTTGGAAAAAGAGTACAAACCCTGCAGAGCTAGCAGGCTATCTCGCGTTATGAAACTTGCAAGCAAACCCGTTTGCCAACGTTTATGGTATTCCCATCTGAATGGAATTTGGTAAAGATTAAAAGCAGCCCAATCATGAGAAGCGAATGCTGTTAAAGAATCGCCTTTTTTAAAAACCGAATAGGAAGCAGAAAATAAGACCTTATAAAGTTCGGAAGCATTCTCGCTAACCTCATTTTTAAGACCGGGGTCATCTTGATACACAGTGTCTTTTGAGACCGTGTTCATTCGCATGGCTTCTAAGTTGAGCGTTATTGGGAAGCTACGATTTTCCAAGCCGGCAAACAAATCGCTTTGGCTGTTTTCACCGAATTTACCGACTTCCTGCAAAGCGGCTATTTGGAAAAAGTTTTTGTTGAGCGGGTCGTTCAAGGCAAAAGCAAGCCCTATTTTCGGAACCATTTCCCCGGTATTAACCGCTCCAAAATCCGGAGCACGATCGTCAAAACTAAACAAAGGCACAAGAATCGGCATTCTGGGAATAGGTATGTAACCACGTTCAGAATTGGAAAAGGAAAGGGCTGGTTCGTTGCTTACTTCATTGTTTAATTGAGAATTGAGAATTGAGAATTGAGAACTCCCTTCCCGTTTTGCATTTCGCTGGTGAACAGCCGTAGGCTGGTAATAATTCTCCATTCTCCATTCTCCATTCTCAATTCTATAAATCGAAAACCCATCTCTGTCGTATCCTATGTAGTATAATCCGCTGGTGTCTGCTACGGGGGAAAAAGCACCGCCTAAAACATTTGTAATACGCTCTGTTTTTAGAGTTTGCAAATCCATTTTGTATATGTTGAAAATACCGGTTTGGTCGCTGGAAAAATAAATTGAATTGCCGTCAGAACTCCAATTCGGGTCACGGTTATCGGTGTTCCATTCCCCTCCGAGAAGGGGTGCCAAAGGCGGGGTGGGATTGGTCGTGTACGAAGCAATCCCAATTTTTCGTTTGGTGCCGTCAAAATAACTGTAGGCGATTTTTTTTCCGTCTGGGGAAAATTTTGGGTTGTAAATGTTGAATTCAATGCCGGTTGGAGCGATGATGTCTTCTATGGTTGAGGTTTCAATATCTACAACCGATAAATAAAATCGCATTCCATTTGCTTCTCGCCTTGCAAAAGCGATTTTTTTTCCATCCGGAGAAATGTCGGGATAAACAGCGTCTGCGAATTTGGTAATTATACGGTTATTGCCAAGGGTGTCTGCAATGGCAATGTCAAAATAAGGTCTGCCGGTTTTGTCTCGGTTTTGATAGGTGACATAAGCTAAAAGCAACTCAGGGGTCTGCTTTACATTCATTCCTTGTGAAAGATAAGGCTTTTTTAATTTGAATTTTTTAAAAACAACGGGAACCGAATCTTTAAATTCAAAAACTCCTCCTTCAAAAAAATCACCGCCAAAATTTGAAAGCCCGTAAAGATTGCCGTTTATCGGAGAAATAAAATCATTGTAAAGAATATCTTTCGTTATTTTTTTTCCTTCATTAATTTTTCCTGTTGAGGCACGAACTTCCTCATAATGTTTTTTTCTGTTTTCTTTCCAGTTTTTATATAATTCTTTTTCGGTAATATTTAAACTATTTTTTAACGCACCGCTCAAAGTCACATTGGATACTTTGCCCATTTTTTGCCATAATTCCGGTATTGCATTGTCGCCGTAAGTTTCTGCAATGTAACGGAGCATGTCAAAACCTTGCGTATATGGCCCTAGCTCCGCTTCCAAAGATTGCCCGCTGAAATCTTCCATAAATTCTAAGGGCAAAACCTTATTTTCCAAAAATGCTGTTCGCAAAAGCATATCGCGATGCGTGTCCCAGCTGTCAAAACCCATTCTGCTGCTCTCATATTGAGCTGTTCCTTCTGCAAACCAAAAGGGTTGAATCATGAAAGGTATATATGTTGCAAAATTAATTTGCCGCTGTTTATTGTAAAAATCTATTTTGGAAATTTGCAAGCCATTGATCCAGGGGAAAGGTGTTTTGCTCCCGCTTTGCATACTCACCAAGTGACCGAACTCATGCAAAATAACATCTCTTGTCCAGGAGTGTGTGCCTCGGAGTTTAAAATCCCAGCTGGTAAGCCCAATGCGCATCATATTATAAACAGGATTTGCTTCACCGCTGGTGTAAAGAACATTGTCAAAAACCAAATTGATTTTGCTCGGCAATTTTATTTTATAGCGATTTGTTATAGTGTCATAAACATCTTCAGCAATTTCAGTTGCCCACGCTGCCCGCTCTCTGTGTTCCACAGGATAGTGCACCAAAAAACGCCCGGTCTCCGCGCTTTTCCACTTCACCCCGCTTTGGTTGCCGTAGAAAGCAGCAAAAACGAAAACAGGCAGGAGAAGGAAACCCATCATTACCTTTTTTATGGTGATACCATCCATGGCGGTAATGTAGAAAATGCTTAACTCAATGCAACCTTTTTCTACATTACCTTTCAATGAGTGACTTGCGGAAAAATTTGCTTGCTGAGGCAAAGCGGATTGTAATAAAAATTGGCTCTAAGGTGCTGGTGGGCAACAAGGGCGTGAATTTGGCGTTTATAAAGAAGCTTGCAGAATCTGTTGCGATTTTGCAAAGTGCCGGCAAAGAGATTGCGATAGTCAGCAGCGGAGCGGTGGGCACCGGAATGGCTAGGTTAGGCTACCCAAAAAAACCTGAAAATATTGCAGACAAACAAGTGTGCGCAGCGGTTGGGCAAATAGATTTGATGCATGACTACAGAGATGCTTTTGAAAAAGAAAACATGAGAGTTGGGCAAATCCTACTTTCCGCTGATGATTTTAGAGATAGAAACCGCTATAAAAACCTGCAAAATACAATGAATTCAATGCTAAAGCACAAGGTTATTCCTGTGATAAACGAGAACGATTCCATTGCCGTTGCAGAAATCAAAGTTGGCGATAATGATAAACTTTCAAGCGACGTAGCCTTGTTTTGGAATGCAGACTTACTTTTGCTTTTCACAGACGAAGACGGTCTTTTTGACTCCAACCCAAAAACAAATTCAAATGCCAGGCTTTTGAATTTGGTGCCGGAAGTGACAAACGAAATTCTAAGTTTCGCCAAGCCGGGTGATGCAGGTTCTGCAGTTGGTACAGGAGGCATGCACAGTAAGTTGGAAGCGGTAAAAGCCGTGACCCGCTCGGGGTGCAATGCTTTTTTGGCAAATGGAACCAAGGTTTTGCCTCATGAGGCCTTGCTGGAAAATGCTGTTGGCACTCTGTTTTTGGGAAATGTGAAAAAGTTGGCAAGCCGCAAAAAGTGGCTTTCTTTTGTGAGCACCCCCAAAGGTTCAATCACCATAGACGATGGCGGAGTTAATGCAATAAGAAACAAAAACGCAAGCATTCTGCCGGTGGGTATAACCGGTGTCAGCGGAAAATTTAACGAAAAAGATTTAATTGATGTGAAGGATTTAAAAGGGAACAAAGTCGCACGTGGCATAAGTCGTTTTGACAGCGAAAGCTTGCGCAAAGTAGTCAAAGCAAAAAATCAGAAAGAGGCTATTCACAAGAACGATTTGGTGGTATTTTAAGTGTGGAAACGATCTGTTTTTTCTAAAAATATACATTTAACTAAAGCGTTTTTTGAAAAAGCAAGCACTATGCAACCAAAGTACAGCGATGTTTTGAAGAACATGTTTGGCGATGCTTTTGATTTTATTTTTCGCCATCCGCCCGCTACGAGTTTTGAAGTGGACTCGCCGCATATTTTGGAAGAAATGCGAGGCGGCGGGATTTTTTTAACCGCTCATTATGGTAATCACGAGTTTTTGGGGTACAGGCTTGCAGAGTTGGGATTACCGCTGAATGCCGCTGCGCAAAGGCAGAAACCGGATTTTTTTGACAAGTGGTTGCAAAAAAAAAGGACATATAAGGGTAAGTGTTTTGCAAAAACAGTAGCTGTGGAGCATTTAATAGAACTTATAGACAGCGGTGGTTTATTTGCAATGCTTGCAGACCAGGATTTTAGAAAATCTGCGCCTGTTTCAATTAAGGAGCAGTGCGAGAGTGAATTTTTGGGTATTGCAGTCCGCTGTAATCCATTACCAGCTTTTATTTTGAAGCATCGCCCAAACACGCCGATATTTTGCGGACATCTGCGCAAAAACGTTCTTTGCTTAAAAAAAATCCCTACGGAGAATCTTTATACTCACTATCATTCGTGGCTTGAGAGTTTAATTCTAGAAAATCCTGCGAAGTGGTATGGGTGGCTCCACGGGAGATTTCTATATTACACTTCACACAGATATGTTTGAATCCTTAACAGAATCGTTGGAATCTACCCTTAAGAACCTGCGGGGGCAGGGTAGGCTCACCGAAGAGAATATTGCAACCTCGCTGAGAGAGGTGCGGCGCGCATTTCTTGCCGCAGATGTTAATTTTAATGTGACCAGAGACTTTGTTCAAGCTGTGAAAGAAAAAGCGCTTGGGCAAAACGTTCTTACCGCTGTTAGCCCGGGGCAAATGATTGTAAAAATCATTCACGACGAACTTGTGGAAGTTATGGGCGGAACAGCAAAGGAAGTTGCTTTAACAGGAAAACCACCTATCGGCATAATGATGGCCGGTTTGCAAGGTTCGGGAAAAACGACCTTTGCAGGCAAGCTCGCTCTTTATTTTCGCTCTAAAAAGAAAAGAAAACCACTGCTGGTGGCTGCTGATGTGTACAGACCCGCTGCTATCAAACAGTTGCAGGTTCTTGGAAAATCCATCGGGGTTCCGGTCTATGAAGAAGGGCAGGGAAATCCTGTTGAAATAATTAAAAACGGTCACAAATACGCCGAACAAAACGGCTTTGACCTTGTTATTTACGATACCGCAGGCCGCTTGCAGGTTGACGAAACCTTGATGCGAGAATTGGAACTGGCAAAAGCTGCTGTTAATCCCGAAGAGGTGTTTTTTGTTGCAGATGCGATGATTGGCCAGGAGGCTGTGAATGTTGCGGAAGAATTTTTTAAGCGACTGAATTTTACAGGTGTGTGCCTTTCCAAAATGGACGGCGACACACGTGGAGGTGCAGCTCTTTCTATTCGTAAAATAACGGGCGTTCCGGTTTGTTTCATTGGTGTTGGCGAAAAAATTTCCGATATTGATATTTTTCACCCAGACAGAATGGCAGGTCGCATTTTGGGAATGGGTGATGTGGTTTCTTTGGTAGAAAAAGCCCAAGCCGCCATAGATGAGAAAGAAGCAAGTGATTTTCGCAAAAAAATACTCAACAATACTTTTGATTTGGATGATTTTTTAAAGCAGTTGAGAACCATAAAGAAAATTGGCAAATTCAAAGATATAATATCGCTGATACCCGGGCTTAACAAATTGCCCATTGACCAGATAAATGAGAAAGAGCTGGTTTATGTGGAAGCGGTTTTGAGTTCAATGACTGTAAAGGAACGCAAAAAACCTGACATATTAAACGGCAACCGCAGGCTTCGTATAGCAAAAGGATCCGGCACAACCGTGCAAAAAGTGAATCAGGTTTTAAAACATTACGAAAATATGAAATCCATGTTCAAAAATATGGGAGGCATAACCAAGCGAATGGGAATAGACGCTCCAACAGGTTCAAACTACACGCCGCCCAAAGAGAAAAAGAAAAAAAAGAAACGGTGATGAAAAACACTGGAATAGTAGGCATAGGTGAATTGCTTTGGGATATATTTCCTGAGCGAAAAGTGCCCGGAGGTGCCCCTGCTAATTTTGCCTACCATGCTTCGCAGTTTGGTTTTGATGCTTATGTTGTGAGTGCTATTGGCAAAGACGAGCTTGGCAAAGAGATTTTAGAGGTTTTAGCAGAGAAAAAACTTAATTCACTGATTGAAACGGTTGATTACTCTACCGGAACTGTTAAAGTCACTTTGAATAGCAAAGGTGTTCCGCAATATGAAATATGCGAAAATGTAGCTTGGGATAATATTCCATTTACTGAGCAAACAAGGGAGTTGGCTTTGAATTGCGGCGCGGTTTGTTTTGGCACGCTGGCGCAGCGAAGCGAGGTTTCTCGCAAAACCACTCAAAACTTTTTGGAGCTTGTTCCTAAAAATGCGTACAAGATTTTTGACATAAATTTGAGGCAGCATTTTTACAGCAAAGAGATAATACATGAGTCGTTGCTGCGTTGTAATGTTTTGAAAATAAATGATGAAGAGGTTGCTGAGCTGGCTTGTTTATTTGAACTTGGCAAAGGAACTGAGCAGGAAATTTGTTTGCATTTATTGAAGTCTTATAATTTGGATATTGTTGTGGAAACAAAAGGTGAAAACGGCAGTTATGTGTTTGCCGCCGATGAAACATCATATTTTGATACGCCCAAAGTGAATGTTGTGAGCACTGTTGGCGCGGGCGATTCGTTTATGGGTGCGTTTGTTGCTGCTTTGCTTCAGGGAAAAAGCATTCGGGAAGCGCATAAACTTGCTGTGGAGGTTTCAGCTTATGTTTGCACGCAGCACGAGACTATGCCGATAACTCAGCCCATTTGCATTCTTGTATGATATTCAAAATTTCTACATTTGCTCCTATGTTTAAACGTTATTTTCTTTTTTTAGCATGTTTTCTTTGCTTTTGCAATGCCGAAGATACAAAAGCCATTATTAGCAAAAGCAGTGAGTATATTTTGTTGGATGTTCGCACTGCCGAGGAGTTCAAGGAGAGGCATATTGAAGGTGCCATTCTTATTCCTCATACCGAAATCAAAGAGCGGGCCGCTCTTGAATTGCCAAACAAAGAGGCTTTAATCCTAATTTATTGCCGTAGCGGTCGCCGCAGTGCCACCGCCACTCAAGAGCTTGCTACCCTAGGATACACTAAGGTGCACAATTTGGGCGGCATAAACGAGGCAGCGAAGAGCATTGCAAAGTAAAAAAAAATGATTATCTATTCTTCAGAAGATGGTCGAGCTTGATGAAGGCGAGTTATCGCCAGAAGCAACTTGTAAGGAATACTTGCTTCTGGAGTTTCCTTACCTCACCGGCACGCGTAAAAAATGCTTTTCGTTGCCAAACTGCACCTTTACAATATACATTCCTTTTGTCTGAACCATGATTTTCATGATTGAAGGATTTACATGATTTGTGCTTATGCCACAACACTCTTGGATTTTGATGTTTGTGCCTTGCAGCAAATCAATTATTCTAAATCACTATCAGTAAAAGTTACAATCATTCCTTCTGACATCGTAATGCTATATTTAACAAATATATTTCCGCTCGAAGCATTTTGCCTCAAACGGATATCATATACATTGTTAACAGATAGAGGTTCAGAAAGAGTAAAAGTTCTAGATTGTCCATTAGATATAGAACCTGCCCTATTAGACCCCCATTCTGTTGAACTTGAAGGGCTTATCCAAACACCACCTATAGAGTAGCCTGTGTTATTTTCAATAACAATAATTGGTAAAGTTGTAAGAGAATTATCTGAATCTGCGCTGGTATATGTTAAAACTATACCGTTAGAGATAGTAACACTTTTGGTATATGTATTGGCTGGATTTGATGACCGCATTTGAACATCAAATGTTGTGTAACTAGAAGAAGGAATAGGTATCGTAACGGCTTTATCGCTATTATTTGATAATGATCCGTA
>JAITUM010000039.1 GCA_031286305.1 Candidatus Fibrimonadaceae bacterium
GAAACGTAAAGCGGGAAGGGTGTTATCAAAATTTACAGAATTTTTTGAGCGCAAACTTTTTTGTGCAAATGAACTTCAAGCAATTCCGCTTGGGAATAACCCTAAAAAGAGAGGTGAAAAATGAACACTCCGCAATCCATTGTTAGAAATAAGCTAAAAGAAGACATCATTAAGATTGTCGATGACATCAAAATGGGATATCTTTTTGATTCTCATTTTGTTATTAGGCAGTTGTTGAAATGGTTTCCAAATAAGTATTTGGAATTTTCCGGTTCAATAAGAGCAGGTGGTAGCAAGATAGCAATTACTAACGGGCAAATAGCAATAATTCTAAAGTCAAAACAGATAAAAGAATTTATTGAAAAAGTAGAAGGAGAAACTTTTTACTCCGAGAGCATCAATGGAAAGCCACTTAATAATGCTGGCTGGAGAAAAATAAAACCTAGACCTAAAACAAGAGGCTAAAAATGAAAAAAGCCCTTTTAATAGTGCTATTTTTTTTACTTGGAATTCACATCGCCTTTGCTCAATCAGAGACGTGTGATGAAGAAACTGAAAAAACTAAGGCTATTTTTGCTCAATGCATAAAAATGGACAGAGCTACAAAAGCTTTCACTAAGTGCAAGGAAGACCATAAAAAACAAAATTCCAAAGCTAAGCAAATATGCCGCATCAGCAACGCGGCAATCCAAGACGAAGATGTGGAAGAAGAAACTATAGTGGAGAATACCATTTCCAAAGAAGACAAAGAGAACGAAATTCAGATAATTTTTTCTCAAACCGTATGGAATGGCACGGCTAACACAGACTGGTATAGCGAGTCAATGATGGAATTCACAATAAATACCGCCGAAGAATTGGCTGGATTGGCGGTATTGGTAAATAGTAAGAAACAAGAATTTGAAGGCAAAACCATTAAACTTGGCACAAACATTATGCTCAATAATACGGCAAATTGGAAAAATTGGGAAAACAATCCGCCTGCTAATGTGTGGACGCCGATAGGAACTGGTTCATTATTCCGCGGAATTTTTGATGGCAATGGCTATATAATTAGTGGCATTTATATAAATTCTACGGACCCTACTCAAGGACTGTTTGCACAATTTACTGCGACTATGAAAAATCTTGGAGTAATAGACTCTTATATTAACGGCGTTAGAAATATTGGTGGATTAGCGGGATTTATTGTTAGTGGTAAAATAATTAATAGTTATTTCATAGGTACAGTGACTGGACAGCAAAATATCGGTGGGTTAGTGGGAACTATCAGTAATGGTACGATAATTAATAGTCATTTCATGGGAACAGTAACAGGGCAGCAAGAGTTCGGGGGATTGGTGGGGCATAGCTGGGGTAGCACAAGTACTGTAAATAACAGCTATTACGACATGGAGACAAGCAATCTTAATACAAGCTTCAGCGTTGGCGAGGGCAAAACTACGACAGAGGTGAAACGAATAATCTCTTCGGTGCAAGTGCAAGTGCACGCAAACAAAGAATCCATTAACGAAATCAATGCCTTAATTAAAAAAAACAACATTGAGGCAAATGTTATCCTAGACAAATGTAGTGAACATCAAAAATTATTCGCAGAAAATTTGCAACTTTGTTTGCATTTTCAAGATTCAATAAAGCATCAACCTAAAATAGATGAAATAAAATCATTACTCAAAGCAAATAAAATGAAAGAAAGTCTTGAAGAGTGCAATGAGGGTTTATATGGAGAATGCCTTAAAGAATGCAAGGAACGATGGGGTGCCGGTGCTGTAGAAAGATGCGTTGATCAATGTAATGTCCATCGCAATGAAAAAATTATCGACTTATGCGAAAAACAACTTGTTGCCAAAATAAAAAAACTGCCTAAAAATAAAATAAATTCCATAGAACTTGCCAAAATATATTATGGTGATGATTATGACGAAATTGTGGGTTATGTTATTCAAAACGATGGCAAAATGATATTGGTATCAACAATACCATTTGACCAAACCGTTATGATACAAATTTCAGGGCATGTCGGAAGTTGCAATTTAGGAAAAAATACACATGTCCCCTTTAGATATAATGCAAAATCTCTTGGACAGAGAACCTACACAACTGTAATTGGAGCACGGCAATCTGTACCCAACTATCAACTGCTTTGGTGCGAGTAATAAAAAATGAAATTTCACACTAAACAAAAGGAGACTTTTATGAAACCATTGTTGTTATTACCATTCTTGTTGTTCCTACTAATTGGTTGTAGCGAAAAACAAAAAATAAGTGTTGCTCCAGCCACTAAAGGCATTACTGCTAATATTGACTGGTACAATAGTTCGGAAATCGAATTTACAATTAGCACGCCTCAGCAATTGGCTGGGCTTGCAAAATTGGTAAATGGCGGCAATAATTTTAAAGGCAAAACTATTAAACTTAGTGCAAATATTGTACTCAACGATACGGCAAATTGGCAGTGGTGGACTGTAACCCCACCGGAAAATGAGTGGATACCAATAGGAGAATTCATTTTTGATGATGAAAATTTTGACTATATCAAAAAAGAACGATTTAACGGAACTTTTGATGGCAATGGATTTATAGTGAGCGGAATTTATATAAACAATCCGGATAGTAAAACCGGTTGGTATCAAGGTTTATTTGGTTTTATAGGTTCTGAAGGAACAGTAAAAAATCTTGGAATAAGTGCTTCTTACATTAAAGGATATTTTTATGTTGGCGGACTTGTAGGAGGAAACAGGGGTACAATAATAAATAGCTATAGCACCAACTGCGAAGTTGAAGGAACAGACAATGTGATAGGCGGATTTGTGGGAGAAAACTTCGGTAAAATAGATAATAGTCATTCTACCTGTGCAGTAAAAGGACAAGGCGCTGTTGGCGGGTTTGTAGGGAGTAACGGGGACAAAGATACTTTAAGTATAATAAGTAACAGCTATTCCATCGGCAATGTTTGGGGATGGAATTTTGTTGGCGGATTTGTTGGAATCAACGGTTACGGTAGTATAAATGAAAGTTTTTCGATTAGCCATGTTACCGGAACAGAAATTAAAGGGAGTTATGGTGGAAGTATTGGTGGATTTGTTGGGAGTAATAGCAATGGTACAATAAGCAATAGTTATTCAACAGGTGCTGTAATCGGAAAAAATGGTATAATTCCTGGTTTTGGCGGATTTGCAGGGAGTAACAGTGAAGGTAGGATAAACAATAGCTATTCCATTGGAATGGTGGATTTAGCGGGTTGTTTCGATGATTTTGGGAAACAGCGAAAAAACTGTTATGTTGGCGGACTTGTGGGGGTTAATGGGCTCTCACCTAAACCTGCCGGCAAGATAAGTGGCAGCTACTATAACAGGGAAACAAGTCATCAAAATGACAAAGGCAAGGGTGCAAGCAAGACTACTGCACAAATGAAGCAAAAAAACACTTTCGTTAATTGGGATTTTAATAAAATTTGGAGCATAAGTAGCGAGATAAACAACGGTTATCCGCATTTGCTTGAAAATAAAGGGCAGCAATGAGAGGTGACAAATGAAAAAACTGTTTGATAAATATTTAAAATTTCTTGATTTCTTAGTAAACGGATGTGCCATAATCTTTATGTCTATGTTCTTGTTATCCTTGTTCTTATTCTTGCTCTTATTCTTATTTGGGATGGTCACCGATTAAACAAGGAAAGTATATTAAAATGAAATTTCACCCTAAACAAAAGGAGAATCAACCATGAACATTTGTTCAAAAATTAAAATCACTGGTAACATTTTTTTGATGTTACTTTTCTTTTCACTTTTTGCTTGCGATGACAAGCCTGCAACCTTTACTGACTCAAGAGATGGTAAGAGCTACAAAGCCGTTAAAATAGGCAAACAGACTTGGATGGCTGAGAATTTAGCTTTTAATGCAAGCGGTAGTAAATGCTACAAAAATGATGAAAGTAATTGTGAGAAGTATGGTCGTTTATACGACTGGAATACGGCTCGCAATGCTTGTCCTAAGAGTTGGAGATTGCCTACAAATACTGATTGGGATGAGTTGGTGTTTGCTCTCGACTGCTCCATGACAGTAGCAGGATTATATTTAAAGGCAAGAAGCGGTTGGAATGATGACGGAAACGGTACAGATATTTACGGTTTTTCTGCCTTACCAGGCGGCCATGCCTTGCCAGACAACCGTGACCACCGTTTCTTCAGGGTCGGTAGCAGTGGCAGATGGTGGAGTGCCACGAAGGGCAATGCTGGCAATGCCTACCGCCAACTTACGAGTGCCGACAACAACTTTGAGTACGGATTTGACATCACCGAGTCGCTTCTACTCAGCGTTCGCTGTGTGAAAGAATGATTGAGACTTCCACCACGCCAGGCGTGTACATTGAATGGCAGAGCAAGCAAGCGAAACGCATAGTTGTGCAATGATCGTAGGAGCGTATCGCATGCGCCCCAAAACAGCAACGCCCAAAAACGGTGAAATAACGCAACATTGTAGGGGCAAATCCAACGTGATTGCCCAACAACGAATGCCCGCGCATTGCGGCAATTCACTATACATTTTTCTATATTTACAGTTGTTTTTAAGTGGTAAATAGGTATTTTTGCCTATTTATAAAGCGAGGTTGAGAGTGGTAAATTTTATAAATCCGGTTTATGCAAAAACCAACGATGAGCTCCTTGAGGTGCTTGGTGCTATGTTAAAGCAACGGCGCATCAACAATAATTTTACGCAGCAGGAATTTGCCGATGCCATTGGCATTTCCAAAGACCAGCTTTCCAAAATTGAACGCACAGGAAAAACAACTTTGGCAACACTCGTAGCAATCTCACGAAAATTCAACCTCTTGCAACAACTGCTTAACACTTACGAAACCCCTGAATTAACGCCCATGCAAAAATATGAAATAGAACAGAAAACTGCCAAATTGAAAATAAAAAGAAAAAGGGTAAAAAAATGAATAGCTTAAAAATAACATACAACGAAATGTTTGTTGGGGTTTGCGATTTTAATCCTGAAAACAAAAAAATGTTTTTTCAATACTCATCGGATTTTTTGAAATTGGGCATTGAACTTTCGCCTTTGCTACTGCCTTTGGAGAATCGCATTTTTGAATTTGACAACTTGCCGCCAATGCTTGCAGATAGTTTGCCGGATGATTTTGGTAATAAAATGTTTTTGCAATGGCTTTTGAAAAATAATATTTCACAAAATATGCTAAGCCCGCTTGAAAAGCTTTGCTATATCGGCAAGCGTGGCATGGGAGCTCTGGAATATGAACCAGCTTTTGAGCAAAAAAGCATAAATGAAAATTTGAATATTGCCGATTTATTGGAAGTTGCAAATGCAATTTATTTTCACAAGGAAAACGAAAGCGTTCCGCTAAACGATTATCGTCAATCACTTTCAACCTTGCTTAGAATAGGCACATCTGTTGGTGGTGCGAGAGCTAAGGCTTTAATTGCTATTAACGAAAAAACGCAAGAGATAAAAGCCGGAGATATTTTGCAAGAAGGAGACTTTGAATATTACATTATAAAATTCGATGGTTTAAAAGACGGAAAAGAAATTGAGCCGGGTGGTTATGGTATTTTGGAATATATTTATCATAAGATGGCTCTTGATTCAGGTATTGAGATGAGTGACTGCAGGTTGTTTATGGAGAATAAGCGTAGCCATTTTTTGACTAAACGTTTTGATAGAGAAGGAGGCAAAAAAATCCATATTCAAACGCTTTGTGCAATGGCAGACGTTGATTTTAGGCAGCCGAATTTAATTGGTTACGAAGATATTTTTAGAATTTTGAATTTATTAAAAATGGATTATTCCGAAAAGGAGCAATTGTTTAGGAGAATGGTTTTCAATGTGCTCGCATTTAACCGCGATGACCACACGAAAAATTTTTCGTTTATGTACAAAGACGGCAAATGGAAACTGGCTCCGGCTTATGATTTGATTTTTGCATACAATCCTGAAAGTTACTGGCTGAGAAATCACAATATTAACATTAACGGAAAAAACAACAATATAACGCAGAAAGACCTTTTGGCAATTAGCGAGAAATTCTGCATAAAGAAGGCGGAAAGCATAGTGCTAAAAACAAGCGAAGTAGTGCAGAATTTCAAATATTATGCTGATAAGTATCAGTATCCAAAGGAAAAAGCGGAAGCAGTGAGCGATATTTTGAGTAATTTTCAAGTTCAACTTTAAAATTACTCAAAGGTTAAAAATATTTTCTATATTTATTTTATGATTAAAAGGCAAATTCAGCCTGCTTTAATGCAGCTTGCAAAGTATTTCCCAGTCGTTACCCTGCTTGGGCCAAGGCAAAGCGGCAAAACTACGCTTGCGCAAATGGCTTTTCCAAAACATGCTTATGTGAATTTAGAAGATACCTTTGCCTTTAAGTTGGCTACAGAAGATTCTGCCGCATTCTTTGAACAATACAAACCGCCTGTGATAATAGATGAGATACAACGGATTCCTGCGCTTTTGAGTCAAATACAAGTTATGGCAGATAAACAAAAAAAGAAAGGAATGTTTATTTTAACAGGCTCTCATCAACCGGCTTTGCATGCTGGGATTTCTCAGTCGCTTGCGGGTAGAGTTGGAATTTTGCGGCTTTTGCCGTTTTCCTTTGCTGAGCTTTCCAGTGCCGGCATTAAGCTTTCAAGAGACGAATATATTTTCAAAGGTTTTATGCCCGGCGTGTACGCAGACAAAATTCCGCCTAATTTATTTTATGCAAACTATTATAGAACCTATGTTGAGCGAGATGTTAGGCAGTTGATAAATATAGGGAATCAAAGAGGATTTGAAGTTTTCATTAAACTTTTGGCAGGGCGGGTTGGGCAAATTGTGAACTTAAACTCAATGTCCGGCGATGTTGGCGTGTCTTCTACCACACTTGCAACGTGGCTTTCCGTGTTAGAGGCCAGCTATATTATTTTTAGATTGCCGTGCTATTTTAATAATTTTGGCAAACGGTTAATAAAATCACCGAAAATTTATTTTACGGAAGTTGGGTTGGCGGCTTGGCTTTTGGGAATTGAAAACGCAACGCAAGTGTTTAGAGACCCGCTTTTGGGTGGTTTATTTGAAAACATGGTTATTATGGAGGCTCTGAAAACTCGCTATAATCAAGGGAAAGAACCTGAGCTTTATTATTTCAGAGACCAACACGGTTTGGAGGTTGATTTGTGCATAAACCATTCCCGCAATCTGCAACCAATAGAAATTAAAGCTGCGCAAACCTACGACTCTTCTTTGGCAAAAAACATTCATTCTTTTTTGAGTTTTGCAAACAATGCTATTAAACCTACCATAGTTTACGCAGGCGAGCAAAATGTTCAAGTAAAAGGAGTATCATTTGTGAATTTCAGCTCGCAATTTTGATATTCGAGCGAGTAACCTCAATCAAACCTAGCAACGAGGGCAGCAACCTGACCAAGTAAATAGAATATACGCGAATTACACTGGGCAAAAGAGGTGAAGATGAAACTCATAGATAGGTCGGAATACCTTGAAAAGCTCCATAAAGGAAAACTTCTTTTCTTGCTATTTTTCCCCCCAAGCTTCCACCACAGGCAAAAAAAGTAGCTTTTTTTTTAAAAAAAAATAGCGAAAATGCAAAAAATCATCTAAAGCCATACTCTTTCCAAAAAAATAATCTATATTTATCTACAATAGATTAATGATTAAATATTAATCAAAAAGTGGAGTAAACAGTGATGTTTTTTGTTGGCAAAAATATGTATACCGCGCTTGTGTTACAGGCTCCCGTTACACGTTTTAGCCACTCCCCAGCGATGTCGCTGAACAGTGTAAAAATTAGGAACCCCCCCCCCACCCCCCCCCATCCCCCCAGTCCAGAGACCGGATAGCCCGGGCGCATAACCTTCGTTCTCTAAAT
>JAITUM010000016.1 GCA_031286305.1 Candidatus Fibrimonadaceae bacterium
GGATCTATGAAGTCCTTGAGCATGGTGCGAAACAAATTGCGCTGCTGGGTCCGTGGTAATTTTCCTATCATTTTCTACCGCCTTTTATACAACAAATATAACAAATATGGTAGAAAAATACAAGACATTTTGATGAAAAAATACGAAGATATACGAAGCTAAAGTATTTTTAAGGAACGACTATTTATCATACACCGAACTAGCGCACATCCTGAAGACAACGAACAGAAAAACCGAAAGCCTTATTACCGCTGCCATCGATCACATACTCGTAGCCCGAACCCATGCACTGGAAGAAGGCATTGCTCCCACTCTCCCTCTCCGTAGCCGTCCACCAGTAGCCGCCACCGCCTGTACCGACGCTGAAACTGCCATCCGTACTGCGGCTGCCGCCCGGCAAAGCCGAAAAACCATAATCATCCGTGCCGTTACCACTGCTCCAGCCGCTTGCTGCCTTGAGCTTAGTACCTGCCGTGAAATAACCACCTACAGCAGTCATTAACACACTCCACTCAGCATCGCTAGGCAAATGCCAACCATCAGGGCGAACGCCTTGAACACCGCTAGGAGTAGCATTGGAGCTTGAAGCATTATCCATAGCCATATCCCAATCATAAAGACGACCGTATTTATCGCAGTTTTCAGGCTCATTTTCGTAGCAAACGCTGCCCGTTGCGTTAAAGTTCAAATTCCGCGCCATCCAAGTTTGAGTGCCAATCAAAACTGCCTCATAGCTCTCACCGCCATAAGACACAGGATTTATTAGAAATATTCCATTGGGATTAATGCTTGGTTTGCACGTGTACAGATCGGGATTATAATAAGTTTGTGGGTTAACGCCGCATTTTGCCACAATTTTGGTGTTGTTAAAGCAGAACTGTGTGTCAGGATTATACGGTAAATTCCTCAGTCTCAAACTACCGTTTTAGCGTGTTTTCGCCATTTTTGCCTTAAACCCGCTCAAAATGCGGGTTCTAAAGCGTTCAAAATATGCAAACTCTACCAAACTGTAACGGGCGATTTGTTTGTTTTACGACCGTCTTTTGTGTAAATCTTGTGTAGTTTGGTGCTTTCATATTATCCTGCGCCCGGCTTTAGCATGTTCTAGCATATTGAAAAACAAATCACGCCTTTTATACTTTCGCCTCAAGATATAATAGAATGCATTTCTGGCTATATAAAATAGCTTCCATTCACATAGCTCATTCTGCCACTCCTCAAGATATTTGCGTACTTCTTGGAATAAATAGTAATACGCTTGACTTTCAAAATCGTTTCTATCTTCCCACTCAAGCCGCCATGCAAAATTCTGTATAAAACGCTTGAACTTTACCATATGTGAAGTTATAATTTTTTCTTCGATACTACGCTGATTTTCAATATCCATGTATCCTCCAATATTTTTTGATTCGTTCCTCTGCAAGCAACTTTAAACGCTCTCTTTTATTTTCTATCTTTTCTAAAACACTTGAGTTTAATTTTTCCCATTTCCTATTATGAAAAAAATCTACTATTGATGGCAATGTTTTTTCTTTCTTTAGGAAATAGCGAAGTATTCCGTAAAATATAACTATGTCCGGAACGAAATTTTTACTCTTATTAAAAGAATGTAAAGCCCTTTCATAGTCTTTTCTTCTGGATGCAGGATATATCATCCAGTAAAAATCAAAGAGACTTTTTACATCTTCTATTTTAAGCACTTCTAATAATGTTTGCAGCCATCGTTCTAACTTTGCTTTATCTTTACTTCGCTTGCGATAACGTTTACCTGAAATAACTATTTCTGCTCTCCAACCACCGGAGCTTCGGTTGGAATTATCCCAGTAAATATTACCACGCGTATTCTTGCTTACTGTTGCTAATGTAATTTTTGCAATTTCATCTTTAGGTAAATATTTTCGTAAAACTTCCAGATCAACTATAGCTTTTGCCATTTTTCCCCCCCATGCTGCGCTTGCAAAGCAAAAATCCATCTCCGGAGCCCCTGTATTTGCATTTGTAAAGGTATCCGCTTTTATAACCTAAGCACATTTGCTGTTGCTGAAGCTCAGCAGTGCAGATAGTGATGGTAGTAGTTTTTGAAAAATCTCTTTTATCGCTCATTTCATTCCCCCCTACAGTTCCACCGCCTGTTCTAAATCACTTGGTAACAAATGCCCATAAATATTTAAAGTCAATGTTACGTTTTCATGGCGCATTAGCATTTGCACCGCTTTTATGCTGCGGCCTATCCTTAAAAGGTTACTTGCAAAACTATGACGGAAGCGATGACAATGAGCAACGCCGGTACTTGTCAACTTAGCTTTTTCTACTGCATATTTTAATAAATAATCGGGTGCTCTGTATAATTTTGAAAGCCATGGAAATAATATTCCCGGTTCATCTCCGCGAATTGCAAGGTATTCATCCATGTATTTTTTTAACCGGCTGGATATTGGTACTCTGCCAAGCTTACCGCCTTTACCAACAAACAATATTTCGTTTGAGTTCAGATTATCCATTTTTAAAAACCGAGCTTCTTCAAGTCGTAAACCAGCAAAAGCCATTAATGCGAACCAACATTTTGTTTCTTCGTTGAGTGCCGCTGCTATTATTTTTTCGCATTCTTCAACAGTCCAAAATTCCCTAGGCTCTGATTTGAGTTTTGGAGCCACTATTTTGGCGAATGGATTTTTACCGGCAATGTTATAATATTCTGCTGTCCAAGAGAAAAAATGTCTAAGCAAACAAATTTTACTTCTTATTGTGTATGCAGAAGAATCGACGAACGAAATTTGAGCAAACTCAGAACACAAAACGGGCGTTACGCCCTGCATATCTAACACATTTTTTTGCTGGCAAAAATTATTGAATTGCTTTAAGTACCTGCTGTAAAGTATTACGGTGCCAGCAGTTCGCTTTCTTACATTTTCAACATCTAAAAGAAAGGCTCTTATGGCATCATCTAATTTTACGCCCGGTCTTGTTTGCTCAGGTGGCAGCCAACGGCTGGCTTGCATTTTGCTGAACCAGTCCATGGCCTTTTTTTTATCTTCAGTGTTGAGGCTTATCCATTTGACTTTGCCATTGACTACAGTCGGGCCATACCAAATATTTGAGCCTCTGCTTTTATTGCGCTGTTTAGGCAACAGATAACGAATGTCATTTTCCATTTGGCCCCCTGTAGGATTGAATTTTTGTTTTTTCATTTATGAACTCTGTGAGCCATTGTTCCTGGAAGTAAAAATTACTTCCCATCTTCAAAAAACTCAAACCATCCTTGGTGTAATTACGCACGGTGTTTTGAGCTACTCCAAGAAACTCAGCTGCACGAATAATAGTCCAGTATGTTTTACCGGCTATTTTCTTCTCTGTTCTGATTCCGGTTGCTTCCGGCTTTTTTGTGGTCTTCTTTCTCATGTTTTCCTCCTTGGTGAAAGTTTTACCATTTGCCCCAGTTAACGGGTGATTCTTTGATTTTTGAAGTGCTGAATTTTGTTGTGTTTAAATCAAAATGCAGCTTTACTTCGCCTGTTGGTCCGGACCGGTTTTTTGCTATTATCAAATCCGTTTCAGACAAATCTATTTTTGTATCGTAATAACCCGGCCTGTGTATAAACCAAACCATATCGGCATCCTGTTCAATGTTTCCGGAATCTCTCAAATCAGAAAGTTTTGGTTTTTTGTCCTTTGCGGATGCGCGGTCTACCTCTCTGTTTAGTTGTGAGAGCAAGACGATGGGGATTTCCAGTTTCTTTGCGAGTTCTTTCAAGGCGTGGGTTATTTTGCCAAGTTCAATGTTGCGGTTTTCATAGCGTTTTTCACCTCCGGTTTTTAGATAGTGCAAATGGTCTATAATGATAAGCCCTGCTCCGCGCCTAGCTGTGAATGCGTGAGCCTCGGAGCAAATTTCGCCAATGCTCATGTTAGCTTCGAATTCCATATACAAGTTAAGTTCTCGTAAAGTTTTTACTGCGTTGCATTGCAAGCTAAATTCATCTTCATTTAAAGAGGCGTTTATAGTTTTCTTTAAATTCACCTGGCTAAAAAAACTTAAAGCTCTAGGCGCTATTTGCCTTTTTGCCATTTCAAGCGAAAAGAATTTTACCGGCATTTTTTTAGCGGCGTGCAAAGCTATGTCTATAGCGAACGATGTTTTGCCCATTCCGGTGCGGGCGCCTATTATTACCAGTTCGCCGGGTCGAAGACCGCCGGTCAAATCGTCAAGCTCATGGAAACCGGTTTGCTCACCCATTGATACACCTTGTTCTTTTTTGATTTTTATTTGGTCAAGGATTTCCTGGGCAATGTCGGCGATGTGTTCATCTTCTGCGCGTGCGCTACGGCTTGCTATTTCTGCTATGCGTTCCATTGCTTTGGCAATTAGCTCGTCTGCATCGGCGGCAGGGTTGAAGGCTTCGCCGAGTGTTTTTTGCATTGCAGAAATGAGTTTGCGCAGTGCGGATGCTTTGGATATGAGTTCTATATACCATTCTGCGTTTGCCGCGCTCGGTACACTTTCCATAAGCCCAAACAGGTAATCGTTGTCACCAAACAGATTTTGAAACTGCCAGTGTTTTTCCAGTTTGCTGCCTACAGTTACTATATCTATGGGACAGTCTTCGTTTTGCAGTTTTTGCATTGCTTCCCAAACCAAGCGGTTTTTATCAACGAAAAAATCTGCAGGCTGCAGGGCATCGGCGAACCTGGCCATTATTTTGGGATCTTGAAACACGCCGCCAAGCAGCCATGTTTCAGCTGTTTCAGCTTCGGTGTTGCGTGGTAGGTCTTTCACTTTTCCTCCCGGACGGTTATGGTTAAATCTTTTTCGCCGGCGTTATAGTTTATTTGGAAGCTATCCAAAAAAACTATTTCCAAGATAATCTCGGTGGCTTTTTCCATTTGGAACGCCGGCGATTTTATGTGAGCGAAAGTATCTTGCAGGGATTTGAATCTTAATCCTATGTTTTGATCTTCGCTTTTGTAGAGCAAAAATGATCTTAAGCGTCCGCTTTCGTAGCAGTTCAAGAACTCTTGTTCTGTCATGGGTTATCTCCTTTTTTAGGGTTGAATTTTATGTAAGAACGGCAGCAGGCTAGCCAGTTATCAATTGGTCGGCCATTCGCTTGCCAGTTATTTTCTTTGGTATCTTCATACCAGCGGTGAAAGTCGTTTGGGGCAATGCCGTTTTCCCGGGCAAATTTTTCCAGTTCATGCGCCGGTGTAGTTTCGAGCGGAGGGAGGTTCGGCTGTTTGAATAAATTTGGGCCTTCGGGTTTGTTTTCTTTTTTATCTTTCTTTTTTCGCCACTCTGCAATCTTTTCTTGTCTATTCTCCCAATATTCCCAAGCCTCGTCTATGGTTGCCTGGTTCTCAGGATATATGGCGGGTTTATCCATTATTATTGACATTATCAAGTCTTTCAACACCTTCCCGGCTTCTTCATCGGAGCAGAGCGTAAATTTTATATACTCTTTAGCAAGGAACTTGCCGTAGCGAAGCCCTTTCATAGGACGAATTTTAGTTTCTTTTTCTTTCATTGCTTCTTTCTGATCCTAAAAAAGTGCGTTGTTTATTGCCTCTGCAATTTCTTTCCGGAGCCGCAAAGGCAAGACTTTGGGAATGTCGCTCAAAGCGTTGGTTTTACTGCCGTTATGTTTGTCCAGCAGCTGCTCCGCCCAATCCTCAGCGGGTGTCTTTGGGCCGTCATGGGGCAAACGCTCACGGACGGCGGCTTCATTGGCCACCAAGTGCCCGTACTCCTTATAAGCAAGTTTGGTGACCATCTGCCCAAGAGTAAGCCGCATGACATCGGTGGTGCGGGCTTTGTTGAGAAGGTCGTGTGTGTCCTTGGGTATGTTCACAACGAATTTTTCACTTTCTTTTTTCATTTTCCGCTCTCCTGGATAGAAATTTAATATCTGGCTTATACTCGCCACAGATTGCATGATATTCTACTTTACGTCCGAGTAAGCCATTTTTACTATCGCACACAAAAAAACTTTCCGTGCCTTTGTATTCTCTTGCAACTTTAACGTATTGACAATTTGAACATCCAATTAATTTACTTCGATACGCTTTCATTTTCCGTTCTCCTGTTGTTTTGTTTGATTTTTTCAATCAAGCGCTCTACATACTTGGCCATATGAAGCCGTCCCGCTCTTATTTCTTCAGCGGTAAGGCCTTCCTCGTATTTTTCAATACCGTTAATTGTTAGTTCGATAGACATATCAGCAATCCTCCCTCCACCAATTCTCCAACGATTTCGGAGTGTCGTGGATGTTACCGATGACATTCATTTTTTCGTTGTCCGAAATTCCTTTGTCGTCTATGCATGGGAATAAATCAAATCCATTCCACATGAATACAACGCCGGTTATTGCTACTTTTGCTGTTCCAGGTTCAAAGCCTTCATAGCATATAAGTTTTTCCCGAACTGATGTTTTGATAGCAACTTCAAAAAACCTTGCCTCGTAGTCCTCGTAGTTTGGCAAAATGAGCTGGGTAATATCCCCCTCGTAAATTTCTTTGCCGTCTTTATCTTTGAGACCGGTGTATTGGCCAACTGTGGAAGGGATGACCCACTCATGCAAGCCAAATTCCGAACCAATACAAACACTTAGTTCTTGTGTTACGCATTGAGTGCAGCGCATTAAGTACCCATACACCCATTCTCCATTATCTTCCCGCTTCCCGCGAAATTTAATCTCTCTCATAAAGTTTCCTCCATAGAAATTATGTTGCTCTCAACAAATGTATGGTCTTTACCTTCGCTAGAAACAATGACTAAACCACTGTCTAGCCATTTTATATATCCAAGTTTGAAGCCAAAAACCGAACTGTTTACTGTGTAGATTTTCAACTCTGCAAACTCTCTTTTTTTGTTATCTCTCATGACTCCTCCTGTTGTTTGATTTTTTCCCCAATTTTCTCTATACGCTCATTTTCCTTATCTGCATCATAAACCAACAGAGAGATCTTCCATGTTTTTATAGACTTACCGCGATGATCTATTGTCGGTTTTTCCGGATTACACCACCATAGGTTTAATACTGTAGATTCAATTTTATGCGACTCTGCAAATTTGCGAGCATATTCGTAGTTAGGCAATTCAAAGGGCAGCTGGGCAGTTGCCTTTTGCCCATGCGGTCCGTCTATCTTGATGTTATCTTCTATAAAGCAGCTTAGAGCTTCGCAGAGCGTTTCGCCTGTCTTTCGATTGGTATTGTTCACAAATAGATTGAAAGCCGTTTCGGTGATTGGCACTATCACAGTGTTTTCCCATTCTTTTTCCATTCTAAACACCCTCCTGCTTTATTTCCTCGGATAAAGGTTTTATAAAGTATTTGTGGAATAGCTCATTGATTAAAAATTTTGCTATCGGATTTGAATCTGCGCTTTTAGGATTTTCAATATGAAATTTCAGAAGATCAGACATCAAAATACTTTTCTTGTAGTTGCCACCGAAATGCTTAAGAAGACGTCTTGCCTTCTCCCCAACAGCGTATGCATGCAAAAGAGCTTTCCAATGCTTATAGATTGGCGCTCCGCAGGAAACTTTCCATTTTTTCTCTTCCATCCCAACCGCCCAACTATTAGCAATGCCCCACCCTATAAGATGATCATGGCAAAAAGCGACGATATCTTCATTGTCAACGAAGTCTCCAGCTTCATTTTTTGGAATTTTAATCATTTCCGTACTCCTTTTTTTGCGCAATATTCTTTGAATCTCGCTTGCATTTTCTCTATATGCGGCATAAATGCAAGTGTCAATTGAAATATTCTGCGGAAATCTTTTAAATCCTCCGGCAAAAAATCACCAGGATTTACCCATTTGGTAGGATAAGGCTCACCGTTTTTCCGGAATCCGATACCGTGCTGTGCTGCATATGTGGTTTTCTTTCCCATTTTTCTCTCCTTTTCTGCCTTTTGGCAGAGGTTAAAAAAAAAAGCTTTTTAGGTTTAAAAAAATTCCGGGAGAGGATTGAGTTACGGCAAAACCAACTAGCTGAAAAGTTAGGTGCTACAAGTGCAGCTTATAATAATTGGGAAAAAGGTAAAAACGAACTGTCTCATAATATTTATAAGAAACTTTTTGAACTCGGTGCTACTGTTGAAGAATTATTCGGGATTGAATACAATAAACGGAATAATTTAGTTAGCGGTGAGCCTCCGGTGCAAGGTCCTGATGACCGACTTGCAAGGCTAGAGGCTAGAGTGGAAGGATTAGAGTTAAAAAACCAGTTTCGGAGGGCTTCCGAGGCGAATTTAGAGCCTCCGGTAGCGGCAGGAGTGGGGTAAAATGTTGGTGTTTGATTGTGAATCTTGGGGATGCGTTTGAGAGGTAGATAAAATGATAAATAAAATAAAAGGCTTTTTCCGTCCGGAGTTAAACTGGACTTGGGAATTTATAAACGATAGAAATATTTTTTATGATGGGAGGCAATTTAAGCATGTACCGATTTTTCGTTATTTCCCTGGCAGGGTTATTATCATAGGAGCTATACTTGTATTTTTTTACTTGCTGGCTATATATCCTTTACTAGAAGATATGGCCAAAAAAGGTTTTATCCTAGTGCTTATCCTAACATTACTATTTCTTTTAATTCTGTTATTCATATTTCTAAAAAGCATAACAAATTTCATAGCACGGCATATAATTTGGCCTAAAATTATTATAGATACAAGCGGTAAGGATTTATTCAAAAATACAAAGCTTAAGTTTGATTATGACGGAGAAGAATTTGAAATGCTTGTGGATAAACTACTAGAAAATGGATTTGATTTAGAGTATTATGATGATAGCTACTGTCCTAATTCTTACCGTGGTGCTTATGGAGACTCTGTTTCTCTATCCAACACCTTTATAGGAAGCTTGATACGCCTTGACAACACCGCATATGTAACGATTCTCTTGAACAAAGGAGTTAAGGTTGATGAGCGAGAAAATTGGATAAAAGAATGTTTGGAAAAAGCTCATTTTGATATGGTAGAATTATTGCTCAGATATAAAGTTAGCTCAAATTTAATAGGTCGCTCGCTTCTTTTTAAGTTCAATCCGGAATATGGAAAAGTTGGTTTGCATCGATTGGAAGCTATTGCTGAGCTAATGCGCATTAATGGGGATTATGAAGGGGAAAGCGTTCTTCGGCGGAAGATAGAGGAATTAAGGAAAGAGCTTGCAGTCTAGGGTTTTGAGCCGCCGGTGGCGGCTGGAGTAGGATAAAATGTTGGTATTTGGTTGTGAATCTTGGGGATGTGTTTAAGAGGTGAATTATGAAGAAACATTTTCTTGATACTGTATTTGATAAAGAAAATAACAGAAAAAATAATAATGAGCTATTAGAATCCATAGATTGCAAATTGGATACAATAACCAAAACAATCGAAGATAGCAATAAAGTATTAAGGATAATAAGTCGCGATATAAGCTACGATCTGGCTAGAATAGATAAAGATGTTATGCATTCTGCCGATGACATGTTAAATGAGATAATAATAGCTAAATTAGATGACATAATGATAGGGATGCGCCGTCTAAAGGACTCAAATGAACACAGTGCTTATTACATTGCAAAAAAAAATAGTAACGGACGTTTAATTATTTTTTTAATAATTTTAGCAATAGCAATAATTGTACCCTCATCCGATTGGTTCATGGATATAGTTGTAGTTGTCAAAAAGAGATATGAAGCTGCTTTAGACAGATATGAATATGAAACAAAAAAAAGCAATAAAGTAAAAAACAATAACAATACCGAAAAAAGACCTATTCCTGCTGGTTTGGATCTTACTGGAGTTAGGAAACATAATGATAGTACAGCAGAAAAAGGACCTGTTCCTGCCAATTTGGATCCATCTAGATTTAAAAAGAGGAAAGAATATGATAAATAAAATTAAAAAGTTTTTCCGTCCGGAGTTAAACTGGACTTGGGAATTGGAGGTGGATAAAAATGCCTGAGCCTTACCACTCCCTTCCACAAAAAGTAAAAAACGAAATGGATGAGATTTCAAAAAAATACTTTCAAAATAACATTGAATATCATTCAGCTGAAAAAGTAAACGAAAAGCTTTATTTAATACAAATTGAATATAAAAGACACTTAAAACCTTTCAAGCCACCGGAGATTGTTGAGGTTCATTTGAATTAAACGAGCCTCTGGTAGCGGCGGGAATAGGTGAAAGCTCTGTTTTTGGACTTTTTTTTTATTTTTTTCTTACTTTTTCCGGAATAATTTTGTATATTTATTGGTAGAGGCGCTTGGCTTATACCCTTTCACTAGGGTGGGACCCTTCGTTGGGTTGGATAGCACTGTTGCTACCGGTCTTTTGACTTCCATAAGCCATGCGCCTTTTTTCTGTTTTCTCCCTGTTCCAGACATAAGCTGTGTGAACCATCAAGAGGTTATTTTTAAGTATCGCATTTACGATATGCAGCGAACCGTCTGCGTATTCCTTTGATAATATTACAGTTTCGTGTTTGCATTTTTTTGTCTTTCCGCCTATTCTGACGGAATCTGGATTCGCCATAACATCGGGTATTATTGCCGCTATGCTTGCCGTCATAGGTATTTGGCCGTTTTTAATTTCAGTTTCTGGATATTTTCCATGCCTGCTATAGATATGCCGCAAGCTTTCGGGTTTTATTATCTGCTTGGAAATATTTTTTCCATAAAAATTTTGAATCGCATCTTTTGTTTTTCTTGAGATTTTGCCTAAATTTTGCTGGTATTGGAATTTTGGGTTTATTTTTTTGCCTTTCGCTATCGTCTTCCAAACGCCTGAAATCCACGCCCTCAGCTTGTCCGGGACGTTGGACAGTGCCTCTTCCATTGTCTGCGTTTTTTTATTTTCCATTGCCTTGCAAAAATAGAAAACGTTCTTCGACGGAAGATAGAGGAATTAAGGAAAGAGCTTGCAGTCTAGGGTTTTGAGCCTCTGGTGGCGGCAGGGATGGTGTGAAATGTTGGTGTTTTACTGTTTTTGGTTTCTTCCAAATTTCAGAAATGCCTGAACGCATAAAACAAGAGCTAAACCGCCGAATATCGTCCCTGCAATTTCTAGTCCGGAATAAATTAAAATCCCGGACAAAACCATAAAAAGAGCAGCTACTGCAAAAGCAAGCCATAGCGACATTCTCACAATATTCTGCTCGCCTTTTGTAAGATTTAGCCGCTCAAGGTTGAACTTTATTCTCATGTCCTGCTCTTTGTCCGCATACTGCATCATCCAGCTTACTATAGCGGGTTCTATCTCTTTGAATTTAGCAAGCTCTTCTGGAACAGGCAGCAGGCTTTCCTGCACCATAATTCCTACGGCTGTTTCACCACCGTCAGTTCTAGCTTGCATTTGCTGTTGTCTTTCCATTGCTTAACCCTCAAACTTTTGCTTTGCTGCATTAAACGCCTTCCTGAAATCGCCTGCCCAGTTGCGCATGTCATTGCGCAAGTTAACCCTGTCCATTTCCGGGCCTATGTATTGCAGATTGTCTAAATTCGTTATGTCTTCATAAATATCCGCAAGCAACGGATCGCTACGCAGGCGGGAAGCTCGGTCAAAAATTCCAAGGATATTGAGATGTTCTTTCATAACATGGATAAATATACAAAACTTAGCATCACTTTTTGCATATTTTGAAGGGTTTGGAGCTGTCTGTGGCGGCGGGAATAGGTGAAAGCTCTGTTTTTGGATTTCTGTGCCATCAGGCACCCCTTTTAATATCTTAGACAGCCTAGTGTTTTTATTTTCGTTTCTTTGCGGTCTAAAGCTATGCAGGAGCGTTTTTTTAGGTGTGTTTGGTAGTTTGCAAGCCTGCGTGCAAGAAAGTGTCTGTAAAGGGCATGTTTGTGGTAATTTTTTTTGTGTAGTTTCGTTTTTGTGTAACTTGCCTATATAGTTCCGCGCGCGCGTACGTGCGGAATAATAACATAAACATAAACAGTAACAATAACATAAACAGTAACAAGTTATTATTATTAATTATTCTTCAAAAGAAGCGGAACGGAATTTTTTATAAAAATCTGAAATATAGAAAAAGTCCTGCGAAAATAAAATTGGAAAATAGCAGAAAAAAATATTTTTTGCGGCTTTGGGAAAAAAAGCGGGTTGCGTATTTTGGTAGAGTTTGTTAAAGGGCGTTAAAGGGCGTTAAAGATTGAACAGTTCAGCGAAAAAAAATTATGCATATTCATTTTTTTCTTGCATTTTTCAAAATAATAATGTATATTTTTGCGTATGAACTTTGTTTTTCAAAATAACTTGGAGTTGCTGAATTGAGCATCGGCTCAATTTTTTCGCACATAACTACAAGGGATACTACACACTATTTTTTTCCAGATGAATATACTATATTTCACCTAAATGCGATAACTATCGGCTTCGTTTCGTTCATAGATAGGATTTACACAAGATTTACACAATTAATGGCTAACAAACGCCTTAAAATCAAGCTTTTCAAAGTTCCAAAGGAGGAAAAATGTTAGATGAAAAAACAGACGAGCAACGCTTTAACAAACTTTTTTACGGTAAAGCTGTTAGCAAAGTGGATCCAATGCAAGAAGTTGTTGTTGCGGAAAAGCCCAACAGCAATCCTGAGCCTTCTGTTCCTGCTGAAGGCCCCCCTATCCAATCATCGGAACCTGCAATCCCTGCGCTCGGCAAAAAAGGCACTTTTGAGGCCTCAGGAACCATGGGTGAAAAAGAGCCTAAGACTGATGATGTTGAGGGAGATAAGGGAGGTGAAAGTCCGGCGCCGGCTAAAAAAGGCCGTGATGAAAGAATTAGCAAACTCACTCAAGAGCGTAATTCCCTTAAAAGCGAAACGGAAGCTCTCAGGGCAAAAATAGCTGAGTTTGAAGCTAAAGGCGATTCACGCACCGTTGGCGATCATGCGCGGCAGGCTGCCCTTGAATTGCAGCTTGAAGGAAGCTTAGCCGATGAACGGCAGCAAGCCGCTGCCTTCGCCGCTGAGCATCCCGGTTTTAGTGACAATTTTGGCTACTACGGTAAGTTGCTTGACGAATTTAGGGATAATACTTTTAGATTTGCGTTTAAGCTTGATAACAGATTCGAGGTTATAAATGCTTTTATGGCAGCGGTGAACAATGGGGAACTTGATTTGAACAAGTGGGTGTCTTTGCCTGAGCCTTTGCAGAGAACCCGGATTGCGGAATTGTCCAAGTGGATTAAAGCTGGACACCCCCCCGTTCAACCAAACGGACAGGTTATCCCCCCTGTCGAAAAAAAGGTGGAGGCTTCCATTGTGCCCGAAAAGGGTCGTGCGCCCGTTTCTTACAAAGAGATGACACCTAAAGAGAAATTTGACTACTTGTTCAACAATCCTAAAAAGAATGTTTGAGCATAGTTGAAAACCCCACGGGATTCCCGTCGCCGTCCAAATCGTCAGCCTTGCGAAATTGGCGGCCGGCTTCGCGAAGTCCCCAGGCATTAAAAGCGTCCGCCCCTGCGAAATCGGGCAATGCCGCATTAACATAAACAGTAACCCTTTTTCTGTGAGGAAAAAATGGCAAATAATGTAATGGGCAACCTGATTGGTATTCCGGTCGCGGTGGGCCTTAAAAGACAGCTTCCGATACTTGACTATATCGGAAATGACGGTGAGCGCGTAGCGCTTGGCGGGAACGGCGGCATCGGTAGCCAGGGCATGAAATTTGTGATTCGCGTTGGTAATCCCGGCGTGGTGACCGAAGGTTCAGCCATTGGCGATGACAGCGTGCTGTTAGACGAGGAGGAATTGATCATCAAGATTTACAATCTTGCATATTCAATGAATGACGTGGAAATTTTGAAATCTGAAGAGGATGAGGAAATTACCGTCAAGTTCCCCAAGCTTTCCAATTTGGCTAAGACCATTAGCCAGCTTGCCTACAACGCCACTTTGGCATCGTGCGGCACTGCCGTGTCGGGTAATCTGGACATTGGCCAGATTGCTCTCGGGGATGCGTATTTGGACAACATAGGTTTTGGTGATGAAAAGTTTCGCGCTTTTTCTCCGAGCCTGCGTGCAAAAATAATCGGCTCCAGCCAGTACTACAAAGCAAACGATAGTCTTAGCAGCGAACTGTATGAAGGTTTGTTCAAAAACTTCAACGGTGTTGATACTGTTGTTGTTCCGAGCGTGAAGCCAATCAATTTGAATGGCACCGCCTCTTGGACTATCAACGCTATTCAGAACGGCGCTAAGGGTATCACGCTCACCGGCGTGACCGCCGGCTTCAAAGTTGAGGCGGGCACTCCGTTTGCAGTGGCTGGCCTCACCTTGTGCAACATCTACGGTGAAGACTTAGGCTTGCAGCGCGTTTTCATTGCCGAGAAAACCGTGGTCGCTACCGGAACGACTTTATTCGTTCCTACCGCTACCATCAAATTCGCCGGGCAAATGACCACGAATGGGGATGGCCAAGAAGTTCCGTGGGCTGTGCCGAACACCATCGGCACCCCCGGAACCACTGCTACCCTTGCTGTTGTTGCAACCGGATTATATAGCACCGGCGCAGTAAGCGACAAGAAGGCAATCCAGTATAAGACCGGAGACCTGGCAAAGGTTGACGCCCCGTACTCGGAAAGCATTTCTTTGGAAGGCGAGCTTGGCATGCGTTTAAGCGGAAGCTTTGACATCAGGGCCGGCGTGAATAGCAGGCGCGTAGATGTGCTGTTTGGCGTGAAGGCTTGCAACATTGGCGGGGTGGCGTTCTACAGCTTATGAAAAACGAATTGACAGCGGCGGAGTTTCTGAACTTCTCGGTAACAACCGAGATTTATTTGGGCATTCTTAAAGACGGCCTGGAAGTTCAGGGCTTGTCCGCTGGCAAAGAAAAAAATGATTTTATCGTCTTCAGGGGCTATGGCGATAAAAGAGAATACGAATTTGAAATGATTTACGATATGGCCCCATACACAATCCTAGTTCCGCGCACCGAGTTGAAAAACAAGGTGCGTATAGGAAAGGATTTCCAACCAATAGTTTCACCTGAGATAACCTATGAGGTAATATCATGAGTAAAATCAAAAAAGAGCTGATAGGCGGCATAGTGTATGTCACCGAAGAGCCTCGGCATTTCCGACAGTTTATTGCATAAATGGCGTCGAAAGTTTGAGCAAAACGGTTCCCTAGCTTTCCCTGGGCACGGTAAAGAAGCTCTAACCGACAAGGACAAGCGTAT
>JAITUM010000049.1 GCA_031286305.1 Candidatus Fibrimonadaceae bacterium
TCACGCCTATAAAAGAAAATACGGTTACAGTAATAGAATTCGATAAATTGCAAAAGTTAGATTATACAGGGTGCGAGTTGGAAGAACTCTGAGGATAGATATATGAAAAAACTCTTAACTTTTGCTGTTGCGTTGTTTGTTTTCCTTTTTACATCTTGCTCAGAAGACATTGAGGGTACTGAAGACGATTACTTGTCAGAAACAGGTAGAGATGGCAATACATGTACAGAATCTGACTATGGACACTGCTCTTAGAGACATAAAAGATTTGCTCGACAAGGGAATCTTAAAGCAAGATTCACACGGTGGCAGAAGCACCGCTTATGAGCTTTGTTGACTATCAGTGCAGGCTGGTTATCTTTCGTGGGAAATTTTCTACATTCCTTTTATGAAATTTTTTCTGTTATTCTTTCTTTGTTTCACAGGGTATTCCATAGCCCAGCGAGTGGATATTAAAACCGTTAAAGAAGGCGAAGGCGAGCCTGTTAAAAAGAGACAGCTTGTGCAGGTGCATTATACGGGATGGCTTACGGATAGCACAAAATTTGACAGCTCCCACGACAGGGGCGAACCTTTGGAGTTTGCACTCGGAGCAGGGCAGGTGATTCAAGGGTGGGATATTGGGATTGAAGGAATGAAGTTAGGCGAAATTCGCAACTTGAAAATTCCTGCGGTTTTGGCTTATGGGAGCAGTGCCGTTGGACCAATTCCCGCAAACTCGGATTTGTTTTTTCAGGTTGAGCTTGTGGGAGCGCAAAAAGGCTTGGAGGCAGACACATTGCTCAAGCCAGATGCCTTAAAATGGAAAACCTTGCAGCCCGGCATAGAAATCTTTGATGAAAAAAACGGAACAGGAACGGAGCTTCGCACCGGAATGGAACTCACATTTCATTACACAGGCTGGCTCACAAATGGCCATAAATTCGGAAGCACCAAAGATTTGGGAAGGCCTGCGAAAACAGTTTTGGGAATGGGAAAACTGGTCAAAGGTTTGGAACTTAGCCTGGAATCGCTAAAGCAGGGCGGTGTGAGATGGGTAAGGCTTTCGCCGAGCGCGGCTTATGGTCCAGTGCCCATGACCAATATCCCCGCAAATTCCGTGCTAATTTTCCGCGTTCAGGCAGAAGCGTTTCAATTTGATGAAGAAGCACTTGCTATGATGGATTTTTTTCCAAAAGCAGAAACCATAGCATGGGTAGATGGTCCGGAAGGTCTAAAATATTTTATTCAAAAAGAAGGCAATGGTCCCCTTGTTCAATCCGGTGATGTTGTTAAAGTGCATTACACAGGTTGGCTCACCGACGGCACAAAGTTTGATAGCTCCAGAGACAGAGGCGAACCAATGCCCTTGGAAATAGGCGTAGGCCGTGTTATAAGAGGTTGGGACTTAGGTTTGCAAGGAATGAAACCAGGTGAAAAACGCCTTCTGCTAATTCCTCCAAGCTTAGGTTATGGCTCCAGAGGCGGTGGTCCCATCCCTCCCGACGCCACTCTAATCTTCGCTGTAGAATGTTTGCCATAATCCTAGTTGACCCCGAACACCCGCACAACGTTGGTTTTGTGGCACGTAGCATGAGGAGCAATGGACTTAGCGATTTGCGAATTGTCCGCAGGTCAAAACCGCTTCCGAGAAAATGCTATGACACTGCTCATGCAAGTGCAGAAATTTTGGATAATGCAAAACTCTTTGGCTCGCTGAAAGAAGCCGTTGCAGACTGCTCATATACCGTTGCTTTTAGCCGCCGCCTTTTTGACACCGTTGTCCCGCACATTTCACTGCCGGAATTGCCATCTGTTTGCAAAGAAAAAAACGGAACAATCGCTTTGATTTTCGGGCGTGAGTCTCGCGGACTTTCTTTTGAAGAGATTGAGCAGTGCGCAATTCAATGCGAAATTCCCGTTGCCGGACTGATGAGCCTGAACCTTTCCCATGCAGTCAGTGTTGCAAGCTATGAACTTTGCCGCTCCGACCTGCTCAGCGAAGGTCTGGCGCCAAGAAGCAAGCCTTCAATAACACGCAGAAAACCCGCAACCGTAGCGCAATTTGACAACATGGAAAAGTTTATACACGAAAACGTATCAGACAGGTATAAAAAGCAACCTTGGCTAAACGCCTCCATTCGTTCTTGGCTTCAAAAGCTAAACCCAACCCAAGCTGAACTCTCCGCTTTATTCGGTCTGCTGAAGTCTTTGGTGAAGTGATCAGCGTTTTCTACATTACTTTCATGCCGCTTTTTTCAATTATATTTGCGCTTTCATGCGTGGCTTTTGCTCAAAGCTTCCAGGAGCAACGTACCGCTTTGGAAACTGAAAAAGTTACTGTTGAAAATGATATTAAAAGAATAAACGCTCAAATTGCCAGAACAGACTCTATCACAAGAGCGGAGCAAAAATTTAGAGCGGAGCAGCAGTCGCGGCAAAAGGCAGATGTTGAGCGGCGGCGGAGCGAAATTGAGCAGCTTAACCAAAAATTTTCAGAAATCTCCATTGAAATACGAAGAGAAAAAGCCGCCATTGCAAATTCTCAAATTCAAGTTGAAAACGTAAATGCAACGCGCAAAGCCTTGGTAGCACAACTCCTAACACATTGCCGCAGGCTGGAAGATTTTATAAAAACAAGCTTGCCTTGGGACACGGAGACTAGGCTTGAAAGAATTTCCGTATTATGCCGAGACTTAGAAAATAGTTCGGCAACTGCAGAAGAAGGGTTTTCTCGTTTGCGTGCAATCTACACAGAAGAAATTCGTTTTGGCGATGAGGTGCAAATCAGCAACCGTGCCATAACTCGCAACAATGGCGAATTAATAAATGCAAATGTTCTGCGCATAGGTAATCAGTGGATAGTCTACCAAGACGATGCCGGTTTTCTATACGGAGTTCTCAACAGAAAAATCAAAGACGGCAAATATGAGTACATATGGAAAGAAGACCTCTCCTTTGAAGAACGTCAAGCTGTAAAGAATGCCATAGATGTAAAACTCTCAAGAAAACCCCCGCAACTGGTAAAACTCCCGCTTTCTTTAGCGATTAACCGCTAGTCTAGCGGAGTAATAAAATTTCTACATTACCCAGCAATGTCAGACCATTTAGAAAAACTTTATGAAAACTGGTTTTTAGATTATGCCAGCTATGTTATTTTAGACCGCTCCGTGCCTTATTACGAAGACGGCTTGAAACCCGTGCAAAGACGTATTTTACACACGCTTTATGAAATGAATAAAAGCGATGAACGAATGCACAAGGTGGCCAATATTGTGGGGCGCACCATGCAATATCACCCTCATGGCGATGCCTCCATTGGTGATGCTCTTGTGAATATGGGGCAAAAAAAACTTTTGATAGAAACTCAGGGAAATTGGGGAAACCCAATAACCGGAGACCCTGCCGCTGCACCTCGTTATATAGAAGGCAGGCTTTCTCAGTTTGCTCTTGATGTGCTCTTTAATCCCGAAACAACCAAGTGGGTTTCAAACTATGACGGCAGAAGCAAAGAACCCGTTTGCCTGCCGGTTAAGTTCCCGCTGGTGCTTGCACAGGGAGCTGAAGGCATTGCGGTTGCTTTGAGCACCAGTGTTTTGCCGCATAATTTTTGTGAACTTTGCGAAGCCAGCATTGCTGCTTTGAAGGGAAAGAAATTTCAGCTTTTTCCTGATTTTTCCACAGGCGGAATAGTAGATGTGAGCAACTACAATGATGGGCTTCGCGGCGGGCGCGTTAAGGTTAGGGCACGCATAGAAAAGTTGGATGCAAAAACCCTTGTTATTAGAGAAATTCCCTTTGGCGCCACAACGGAAAAACTTGTTGAAAGCATAACAAAAGCAAACGAAAAAGGCAAAATAAAAATAAAAAAAGTTGATGACCACACTTCCAAGTCTGCTGAACTCGTTGTGCATTTGCAGCCCGGCAGCGATCCGCAAATTGTTATAGATGCGCTCTACGCTTTTACCGATTGCGAAAAATCCTTGGCACCCAATAATTGTGTTATAGTCGATGATAAACCTCATTTTTTGGGCACAACGGAAATTTTAAAGAGAAGTGCGGAGCACACTAAAAAACTTTTGGAATGGGAATTAAAAAACAAGATGCAGCATTTGCAAGAACGTTGGCATATGATAAGTTTGGAGAAAATTTTTATAGAGAAAGAAGTTTATGAGACCATTAAAAAAGCCCGCAACAAAGAAGAAATGATTTCTCTTGTTGATGGCGGATTAAAACCCTTTGTAAAAAAACTTCGCCGTGCGGTCACTAGAGAAGATATTTTGAAACTCGTTGAAATTCCAATGCGCAGAATTTCACTTTTTGACCAGAAAAAAGCAAACGAATTGCTAAAAGAAATAGATGAGCAAATAAAGGAAACCGCGCTAAATTTGGAAAATTTAATTGACTACGCTGTTGATTGGTTCAAGGGTTTGCTTAAAAAATATGGGGCGGGCAGGGAACGCAAATCGGTGATAGCTGAATTTGACAAGGTTAGCGCTGTTCATGTTGCGCTTTCTAATCAAAAGCTATATGTTCATCGCAAAGAAGGTTTTATAGGCACGGGTTTAAAGAAAGAGGAATATCTTTTTGATGTTTCCGAATACGATGATTTGATTGCGTTTTGCCAAGATGGAACTTTCAAAGTGTTCAAGGTTTCGGAAAAGGCGTTTATAGGCAAAGATATTTTGCTTGTGGAAAAATTCAACAAAGATGATACGCGCAGAATTTACAATGTGATTTATCAAGAGGGCAAGGATGGCCCGGCTTATGTAAAGCGGTTTAACGTGGGTGGCATAACAAGGGAAAAAGCCTATACAATGGGCAAGGGAGCGGCTGGCTCCAAGCTTTTGTGGATAACTTCCAATCCAAATGGCGAAGCGGAGAGCGTTACTGTTTTCTTGAAACCTAAACCGAGAATCAAGCTGGAAATTCCTGTAGATTTTTCAGAGAACCTTGTGAAAGGCAGAGATGCTATTGGGAATCAGATTACCAAATATGCTGTTAAAAATGTTAAAATGTTAAAGAAGGGCGCAAGCACTCTTGGTGATATGGAACTCTTTTTTGACCAGCTTTCCGGTATGGTTAACATTGCAAACAAGGGCGATAGTTTGGGTGAGTTCGGTAAGTTCGATAAGCTTTTGGTTGTTAAGGAGAATGGAACTGCAAAAATTTATGAGGCAAACGAAACTGTTTTAGTGGGCCAGCAAATAACTTATATAGCTCGCTATGAAAGCTCCAAAATCTATACGCTTTTATATTTTGATGGCGCCGGTTCGCAGTATTGCGTTAAAAGGTTTAATTTGGAAAACGCTCCGCAAACAGCGGAATTTTCTTTGCTGACCGATAGCCCCGCAAGTTCCATGCTTTTATTTTACGATGAAGATTTACCCATTGCTCAAATTGACGGCAAAGAGCATAACTTGGCAGAATTAGCCGAAGTTCGCGGATTCAGAGCCATTGGCAATAAACTGGATTTTAAGCGAATTAAAAAAGCGGTTAAGGTACCTGCGTTGGTGATGGGGTGATGCGTATATTTTTTGCAATAATATCTTTGATTCTCTTCGCTTGTTCCATTGAAGATCCGAGCGTTTGGGAATTTGATTTGCAAAAAATACGCTTGAACGGCGACCTTCCTTTTGACGCTTATTTTGATAAACCGGAACCTTATACTTACGCAGACAAACAGGCAAATTTATATTACGCTATGATTAACGGCGATACAATAAAAGTTTCTATTTGCGAATATGAAACTGCAATGCTTGCCAGAGCTTTTTTTTACAGTTCGGATAACATAAAAGAAAAAAACGAACATCTTATAGGGGACGATAGAAAAAGATTTATGAGACACGGCAGACGGCTCTTTATTTTTTCTTATATGTTTTCAATATCCGAAAACGCTTCTATCTTGGACTCGCTCATTCAGTTCACAAAAAGATTTCCCGCTGCAGACACAAGTGCAAACGCAGGGTTTCAGAATTTTAGTTTAAAAAACAGCCGCGCAGACGAAGATGTTTCTGTGCAAAAAACTTATTTTCTTGGTGTTGAAACCCCATTTAACATGATTATTCGCCGTTATAAAGACGCGAGTTTCTCTTGGGTTTGTGCTCATAGCGACCGTGAGGTTTCAGAAAAAGATTGGGCAGATTTCAAAGTGAAATGGCAAAATAATGTTTATGGCCCGGATCGTTTTGCTCGTATAGGCAGGCTCTCTAATGGAACTGTTGTTGCTGTTTACGGAGATTTGGATAGCGAGCGAATGTACAAGGTTTATAGAGAATTTGCAAGGCGAATGCGGTGATGTTAGCGGCGTATTTTATATCTGATGTTCACTTGGGCGTTTCTCCAAAGGGCGTGGCGCCCGGACGCGAGGAACGCTTGATTGCTTTTTTAAAAGAGCTTGAGGGCAAGGCTTCGCATTTATTTATTGTTGGTGATTTATTTGAATTCTGGTATGAATATGATTTTTATGTTCCGTCTAAGCACTTCAAACTTTTGAGGGCTTTGGCAGATTTAAGGGATAAGGGCTGCGAGGTCAAGCTCGTAAAGGGAAATCATGATTTTGCCTACGGGAGTTTTTTTGAGCAGATTGGAGTGGAAGCGCGTTCGCATTTTATAGAGGCGCTTCACGGCAGGCGAGTTTATGTTTGCCATGGAGACGGTTTAGCCAAGACTGATGGCTTTTACAGATTTTTGAGGAAAATTTTAGATTTTAAGCTAAACAGGTTCTTGTTCAAATGGCTTCATCCGGATATAGGTATGTATCTTGCTCTTTTTGTAAGCTCGAATAGCAGGAGTTTAAACAAGAAGCGCAGAGTTCCGGAAGAGGAATATTTGGGTAAAATAAGAGAAATTATGCAAAAAACCGGTTGTGATACCTTTGTGCACGGTCATAATCACCTTGGTGGCGTGTGGAAAGTGCCGGAAGGGGTGGTTATAAACTGTGGCCAGTGGCTTTTTGAGGAGAATTTCTCTTTCATCTCCGAAAAAAATTGCTATTTTTACCCTTCCCACTCAGCTGAGCCCAGGGCTAACGCATCTTAATTTCTATATTCTCCACATGCGTAATTTCTCTTATCAAAACCCAACGAAGATTATCTTCGGCAAGAACACAATAAGTGAGCTTGCAAATGAGGTTCCTCAAAACGCCAAGGTTCTCTTGACTTATGGCGGCGGTTCCATAAAAAAGAATGGTGTGTATGATGCTGTAAAAAAAGCTTTAGACGGTAGGGCTGTCTTTGAATTTGGCGGTATTGAGCCGAATCCACGCTACGAAACATGTATTAAAACCCTTGATATAATCAAAAAAGAAGGCATAGACTTTTTGCTTGCTGTTGGTGGCGGCTCTGTTTTGGATGGAACAAAATTTATAGCTCTTGCAGCAAAATATCAAGGCGCAGATCCTTGGGATTTTATGTGCGGTAAAGCAAACTCCCCAAGTGAGGCAATTGCGCTTGCAAGCGTGCTAACACTCCCTGCAACCGGCTCGGAAAGCAATGCAAACTTTGTGATTTCTCGCGATTCCACGCAAGAAAAATTTGGTGGCTGGTCGCCGCTTATCTATCCCAAGTTCAGCATTTTAGACCCCGAAACCACTTACACCCTGCCCGAAAAGCAAACCGCTAACGGCATAGTAGATACCTTTGTGCATACAATGGAACAATACTTAACGCACCCGGAATACGCTCCGCTTCAAGAACGCTGGGCAGAATCCATTTTAACAACGCTTATAGAGCTGGGGCGCGAAGGTATAGAAGAACCAAAAAATTATGATGTTCGCTCGGCTCTTATGTGGTCGGCTACAATGGCTCTTAACGGTTTGATTAGCAGAGGAGTTCCCGAAGACTGGACAACGCATGGCATAGGTCATGAGCTTACGGCATTCTACGGTTTAGATCACGGGCAAACTCTTGCGGTTGTTATGCCGGGTCTTTGGCGCAATCAGTTTGAAAAAAAGAAAGCGAAACTTGCTCAATACGGGCACCGTGTTTGGGGACTTTTATCTAAGAAACCCGGGCAAGAAGGGCACGATGAGGTTGCAGTTTTGGCAATAGAAAAAACCGAAGAGTTTTTTGAATTCCTCGGAGTTCCAACAAAGCTGAGTGCTTACGGAGTGAACGCTGCCGAAGCTGCAGAAAAAATTTCCAAAAGATTTGAAGCGCGCGGTTTAACAAGCGAAAAAGGCCTCGGCGAAAACGGCTGCATTGGCCCAAAAGAAATCAAAGAAATTTTAGAATCGAGGTGATTTTTTTAAAGAGGACAGTATGATAGATTTATCAAAAAAGTGGGTTTTGGTTACCGGTGCTGCACGTGGTATTGGTAGGCAGGTGGCTTTGGTTATGGCTGAACGGGGTGCAAACTTAATTTTGCATAGCCGTGATTTGGAACACACAAAGGCTTTAGAAGCAGAGGTTAAGGCAAAAGGCGTGGAAACTTTTTCTATTGCCGCCGAATTGAACAACCATGAATCAAGGCAAAAATTTTTGGCAGAGCTGGATTCTAAAAACTTGCAAATAGACGTTGTTTGCAACAATGCCGGCTTGCAAACTCCTTATCGAGTAGCCTTTTGGGAAGTACACGAAGCCGATTATCTAACCAGTTTTCAGGTGAATGCAATAGCTCCTATTCAAATAAGCTGCCACTTTTTGCCGAAAATGCTCAAAGCCGGTTTTGGCAGAGTGATTTGCACCACTAGTGGAATAGCCAAAGAGCCTGAGCAAATGGCTTATGCCGCCGGCAAAGCAGCTCTTGACAAATTTGTTCGAGATACAGCGCACAAACTCAGCGGCAAAGATGTGACCCTAAACCTGCTAGACCCAGGTTGGCTCCGCACAGATTTAGGTGGCCCTAATGCGCCAAACTCCGTGGAGACCGTAGTTCCCGGTGCCATAGTCGCTGCATTTGCAAGCAGCAAAGTAAATGGCAAATGGATAAGCGCTCAGGATTATAAAGATTTGTCGCTTGAAGCAGCGGTGGAAAAATTGGAGGATAGATAATGATTAGTGCTCTTTTTCTTTTAGCAGACGGCTTTGAAGAGCTGGAGTTTGTGGCCCCATATGATATTTTGTATAGGGGTGGGGTTAAAATCCAAACCGCCTCCATAAGTGATAAAAAAATAGTTGTGGGGGCGCATAACCTTACAGTGTTGGCAGATTCGCTTTTGTCGCAAATAGAAGGTTTGCCCTTTGATTTGCTTGTGTTGCCGGGTGGTGGCACAGGAACTGAAAATTTATTGCAAAGCGATTCTGTGAAAGATTTGTTGCTCAAAAGTTATGAAGCCAACAAGCAGATTGCCGCTATATGCGCAGCTCCGAAAGTTTTGGTAAATGCCGGAATTCTTCGCAACCATTCCGCAACGAGTTATCCGTTGGTAAGGGCAGATATTGAACCTCACTGCAAAAGGTATCTTGATGTTCCTGTTGTTGTGAGCGGAAATATCATAACATCAAAAGGCGCCGGTACAGCCGCAGAATTCGGCTTTTGCTTACTCTCTTTGATGGTTGACCATGATGTATCAGTAAACGTAAAAACGCAGATGAAGTTTTAGTATGTCTCAAATAACCCTGACTCTCCCGGACGGCTCGGAGAAAGCTTTTGAAAGCGGAATCACCGGCTTGGAAATTGCAAAGAATATTTCAGAGGGCTTGGCCCGCAAGGCCATTGCCATAAAGCTTGGCGAAAAAATTTTAGACCTGAACCGCCCCTTAACCACCGGCGGCACTTTTCGCATAATAACACCCAACAACGAAGACGCAGACTCGCTCTACGTTCTCCGACACTCCTGCGCACACGTGCTAGCAGAAGCGGTGTGCACGTTATACCCAGGCACAAAGCTTGCTTATGGCCCACCCGTAGAAGACGGCTTTTACTATGACATCGCAACGCCCGAGCCCATAACTCACGCAGACTTTGAACGCATTGAAAAAAAGATGGCGGAAATAATAAAAGAAGACCGCCCCTTCACTCGCATAGAAGTTTCGCTAGAAGAAGCTCTAAAACGCACCGAAGGCGATAAATACAAAAAAGACAACATAGAACGAGCCACCACCCGCGGCGACAACATATTCAGTTTTTATATAACCGGTGTAGGGGCAATCCCACGTGATTGCCCTGCTACCGCAAACACCACCACAAATTGGGAAGACCTATGCGCAGGCCCGCATGTTCCGAGCACAGGCAAATTAAAAGCATTCAAAGTTCTTAGCCTTGCCGGCGCATATTGGCACGGTGACCAAAAGAGCGACCAACTAACCAGAATTTACGGAACATGCTTTGCAGACAAAACCGGTCTAGACGCTCACCTCAAATTTTTGGAAGAAGCGAAAAAAAGAGACCATCGCCGCATTGGGCAAGAGCTGGATTTATACCACCTCGAAGACCACAGTCCCGGCATGGTGTTTTGGCATCCGCGCGGAACGATTTTGGTAAATGTTTTAAAAGATTTTGTTCGCAAAGAAATTACCAAACGCGGTTACAAAGAAATTATGACTCCAGAAATTGTGGATAAATCTCTTTGGGTTCGCAGCGGTCACGCAGATAAATACGATGCCAACATGTTCAAAACCTTGGCAGGCGATCGTGAAATGGCCGTTAGACCCATGAACTGCCCGGGGCACATAGAAATTTTTAATCAGGGTTTAAAAAGCTGGCGCGACTTACCGCTTCGTTATGCGGAGTTTGGAAAATGCCACCGCTACGAGCCTGCCGGCACAATGCACGGCTTAATGAGAGTTCGCGGTTTTGTTCAAGACGATGGACATATTTTTTGCACCGAAGAGCAGATAGCCTCGGAAGTCAGTGATTTCTGCGCGCTTGTAAAAGATTTTTACAAGGTTTTTGGTTTTGAAAAAATAAGCGTAAAATTTAGCACACGCCCGGAAACACGAGTTGGCTCAGATGAGCTTTGGGACAAAGCGGAGCACGCTTTGGAAGAAGCCACAAAACTTGCAGGCTTGGAATACAAACTAAGCCCAGGCGAGGGAGCATTCTACGGTCCAAAATTAGAATTTGTGTTAAAAGATTCTTTGGGGCGCGACTGGCAATGCGGCACAATCCAGGTGGACTTCAACATGCCCGGCCGTTTGGGTGCAGAATACGTTGGCAAAGACAACCAAAAACACGCCCCTGTTCTGCTTCACCGCGCCGCACTCGGCTCGCTCGAACGCTTTATCGGCATTCTAACCGAAGAATACGCCGGCGATTTTCCCTTTTGGCTTGCCCCCGTTCAAGTTCGTGTTCTGCCCGTTTCGGAAAAGTTCTCAGAATACGCAGACAAAATTTACAAAGAGCTTTGCAAAGCAGATATAAGAGCGGAGATTGATAACTCAAACGAAAAAGTCGGCTATAAAATTCGCCAGGGTGAGTTAGCAAAAGTTCCTTACCTGCTTGTTGTAGGTGATAAAGAAATTGCCGCAAACACCGTGTCTGTTCGCAAAAGGAAAGAAGGTGATTTGGGGCAAAAGAGCTTGGGGGAGTTTATCCAAACGTGTCTAAAAACGCATCCAGTTCCGCATTGATTTTGCGGCGCTCAGCGTTTTCCATAAACCAGCTTAAGGTTCGTTTTATTCCTTCGCGAAAGGGAATTTGAGCCTGCCAGCCCAAAGCTGTTTTTTTGATTTTTGAATTGTCAAAAATGCCGCACCAAGATTTATCGCCCAAAAGACCAGCACCTAAATCTGGATTTTTTTCTGCAATTTTTTCGCTGGGAACGCAAATAAAGCTTGGTTTGGGAGCACCAAGGGCTTCCGCAACGTCTTCTGAAATTTGCCGCCAAGTTAGCCACTCATCGCTTGTTATGTGAAAAGCATGACCTATGGCTGATGGGTTACCTAACAAAGCAGTAAAGGCTTTTGCAAAATCTTCTGCATGAGTTAGAGTCCACAGCGTGGTGCCGTCTCCGTGCAAAATTATTGGCTTGCCGGCTAGCATTCTTGCCGAGTTTGTCCAGCCGGAGCTGCCCATGGCAGCAGGTATAATGGTATCGTAAGTGTGCGAGGGGCGAACAACAGTAATGGGAAAATCTTTTTCTCTGTATTCATTGAAAAACAACTCTTCGCAGGCAATTTTATTTCGCGAATAAAGCCAGTGCGGATTTTTTAGTGGCGTGCTTTCCGTTATGGGCACTGCAACAAGCGGTTTTTGATACGCCGAAGCGGTGCTTATAAATATAAATTGCTTGCAAATTCCGCTATAAATCTCCAAGCTCCGCTTAGCCTGTTCCGGCGTGAAACAAATAAAATCAGCCACAACATCAAATTTCAATCCTTTGAGCGCTCGTTCCACCGACCCTGGCTCCCAAACATCCGCTTTGAGCTTGCAGACCCCTTTTGGCATTTCTCGCCGCATAAGCGAACCGCTATCCCTATTCAAAGCCCACACTTCATAGCCTTTTTGCAAAGCCTGCACAGCACAATTCCAGCTAATATTGCCGTTTCCACCAATAAAGAGTATTTTCATAGCAGAAAGTTAGAATTTTCTAAATTACTCCCATGATAATTTATAGTTGGAATGTAAACGGGATCCGCTCGGCAATCCAAAAAGGGTTTGCCGAATGGTTTGCAAAAATGGACCCGGACATTCTTTGCCTACAAGAGGTAAGAGCTGAAAGTGAGCAAATACCTGAAGAAGTACGAGATTTCCCTGGCTACCATTCTTTTTGGACGGCGTGTCAAAAGAAAAAGGGCTACAGTGGAGTAGGTATCTATTCCAAAATTCAACCGGAAACAGTCAATCACGGTTTTGGCATAAAGGAATTTGATGAAGAGGGCCGCGTGGTGCAGCTCGTTTTTCCTGACTGGGTTTTGAACAGCATATATTTTCCAAACGGTTCTCAAAGCGACGAGAGGTTGGACTACAAGCTCCGTTTTTACGATGCCTTTTTGGAAAATTCTCTAATGTGGCTGTCTCATGGCAAGCACGTGGTGACCGTTGGGGACTACAATACCTGCCATAAGGAAATTGATATTGCGCGCCCGCAGGAAAATGAGAAAACCAGTGGATTTTTGCCTATTGAGCGTGCTTGGATGGACAAGTATGTTGAAAACGGATTTGTGGATTCATTCAGGGTTTTGCATCCAACTCAAAAAGATGCTTACACTTGGTGGAGCAATAGAGGCAATGCGAGAAGCAACAATGTTGGCTGGCGCATAGACTATGCTTTTGTTGACGAGTCTTTGAAAGACTGTATCACAAATGCCTCCGTACATCCGGAAGTGATGATGAGCGACCACTGCCCTATAAGCATAGAGCTGGAAATACCATTCCCGCCGATTGTGAAGGGAGATTCCCCCTCAACCTAACGGGCAGCGAGGGGGATTACTCCCACCATATTTTTCTAGATTACTCTCTATGAAATGTACAGTTAGAACACGTAATCAAAAGAACGTATTCGATATTCCGCAGATTGCGAGCTTGCGTTCGGATTTTGATATCAGGAAAGAGAAAGAACTTTCAAGGGTTCGCATATTGGAAACCTGGCCGGATGGCTCGCTCAGGCTTGTGATGGTGAACGGAAAGGTTTTGTCAATTGTTGTGCGCAAAAAAGGCAACGGATTTCCGGATTCAGTTGAAATAAACGGCACACGCTACAGCGTTGATGTCAGCAAAATTGACAGCTCTCACTATGGTGGTGCAGAAAAAACGGTAAAAACATCCAGCGGAGCAATAACCGCAGTGCTTCCTGGGCAAATTTCCAGCTTGCAGGTTAAGCTCGGACAAACGGTGAAAAAGGGACAATTGCTCGGAATTTTGGAAGCCATGAAGATGGAAAATGAAATTTTGGCTCCATGCGACGGCAAAGTTAAGGTCATGAAAGTGGAACAAGGCCAAACCGTAATGCGCGGAGACATGATTCTAGAGATAGGCTAGCGCGTGGTTTTATGTCAAGGTCTTTCTTCATAGGCGACGTTCATGGCTGTGTGGAGGAGCTTGCAGAGCTGGTTGAAAAATTTTCTCCAAGTGCTAGCGATGATATTTACCAAACAGGCGATTTGATAAACAAAGGACCTGATACAGTGGCTACCTTGAAGTTTATTCAGGGGCACAATATAAAATGCGTGATGGGGAACCATGAGGCAAAACTTTTGCTTGCTTTAGACAAGCATGAAACGGAATTAACTCCCAAAGAATTAAAACTTTTGGCAAGCGTTAAAGACCCGGAATGGGTGGCAGGCGTTGTTTCCAAGTTCCCGTTGTGGATGGATACGGGCAAAATACTTTTGCTGCATGCCGGTTTGGAACCCGGGAAAAATTTAGAAGAGATGGAGAGAAAAAAGATTTTGAGCATTAGGCTGTGGAATGAAAAACCATGGTATGAGCAAACGACTTTTGAGGGACGCTTGGTTATTTTTGGGCACTGGGCAATTAATGGGCTAATAGATTTTCCGCATGCAAAAGGCTTGGACACAGGCTGTGTTTATGGGAAACTTTTAACGGGTTATTGCCCGGAAGAAAATAAGTTTTACCATGTGGCTGCAAAAAAAGTATACTCTAATATAAAGGTGTAGAGAAAATTATGAAGACCATTGCTATTTTAACTGCGATGCAGCAAGAGCTGGACGCTGTGCTTGAGGCGTTTGGACCCGGTGCAACAAGAGCTGATTTTTGCGGAATGCAAATCCATATTTTTGAACAAAATGAGATTAAATTTGTTCTTGCGCTTTCTGGGGTTGGTAGAGCGAATACTGCTATGAATGCTGCTTTGATTATCAGAGAGTTTAACCCAAATGAGGTTATAAATGTAGGCTCGGCGGGTGGCTTGCAAGAGGAGCAGAAAATTTTGGATGTGGTTATTCCAAGCGAAATTGTGGCGGTGGATGTGGATTTAACCGCTTTGGGCTGTGAATATGGCCAAGTTTTGGGCTGCCCAAAATCTTACTTTACCGATGAGAAAATGCGAAAGAAGCTGATTGAGGTTTCAAAGGATTTGGTAGTTGCTCATACCGGTGTTATTGGTTCTTCGGAGGCTTTTATTTGCCGTGAAGAGCAGGTGCGCGAAATTCAGCGCCGTTTTGACAATAGAGTTTTGTGTGTGGAAATGGAGGCTTTTTCCATTGCGGTAGTTTGCAGTAATTTTAATATTCCCTTTGCTGTAATAAGGAGTTTGTCTGATGTGCCGGCAAAAGGTGAGGGCAATGAGCATGACTTCAATGCATTTTTAAACTGCGCCTCAAAGAATGCCGCAAGGTTGCTTTGGGAATATTCTAGCTCACAACAGGTGGATATTTCTTTGAAAAATCCGTTATAATATCAAGGAATTCTTTGGGTAAATATCCTAAAACTTTTTGTGCAATATGCTCCGGAATTTCCTTGTAAAAAGCTCCGGCAATGCTACCCGTTATGCAAGCAATGGTATCGCTATCGCCGCCTAAAGAAATTGCAAGCCTTATTGCGTTTTCAAAGTCCGAACTTTCCAAAAATGAAATTATTGACTCCTGAACGGTGCTTTGGCAGCGCTCATCAAATCTAGGCGAAGACCTTATCTCGCTGACGGTTTGTTCCAAATCATAACCAAAAGTTTCAGAAATAAAACTCACTATTTCATCTTTGTTCCTGCCTGTACGAGCCATAAAAACAGAAGCTGCAGTTGCTTGCGCACCTTTTATGCCATCAGGATGATTATGAGTGACTTCAGCAGACCTCTTTGCTTCTGCCATAACTTCTTCAATGCTATTAAATGCCCAGCCAACAGGGCCAACGCGCATTGCCGAGCCGTTGCCCCAACTGTTATACGGCTGGGGGTCATCCGAATCTCTCCACTTGCAAAAACCATCACCATAAACACTTGGATATTTTCTGGAAAAATTTTGATATGCCTGCGTATAACCGTAATTTATGTCGTTTTTATTCAAAACATCCATGGTTGCTACGGTTAAAATGCTATCATCTGTGAACTCAGTGCCTGTTCTGAAAAGCTCAAAATCAGTGCTTTTGATATTGTCAAATTCATAAGACGAACCTATTACATCTCCGGCTATAGCGCCGATTATGCCAATTTCTTTGATCATAAAAACTCCTGTTATTTCGCTATAATGTAGAAATTTTACTTTATCACTTTGCAAACGATACTATCGCTTTTGAAAGCCGGTCTGCGAGTTCTTCTCGACCTTTGTCTTTGGATAAAAAATCACCATCCGCAGGATGCGTGATAAATCCGAGCTCGGCTAAGACTGCCGGCATATAAGCACCAACCAAAACCATAAATCCGGCTTGGCCGGCTCCCGTTCCCATTTTTTTAACTGTGCCACCATCAAAAGCTTCTACCAAGTGCCCGGCCAGCAACGCGCTCCTTTCCGCATATAATGCAAGCTGATTATCCAAAATTATCCACTCCGCCGGCGAAATTTCCGTTTTACCCGTTTTGCCCGATTCTATTAGAATTGCTTGGTTTTCCCTGCGAGCTATGGCCTGGTCTTCTTCCGAGCCGCCTGCGCGCAATATGTAAAACTTAAACCCCTCGGTTCTTTGCTGCCTTTCCTTGCCGTCCACAGCATTGCAATGCAAGCTTATAAACAAATCGCCACCCCAGTCACTCGCCATTTTCGGGCGCCTTGCAAGCTCTATAAATTCATCTTTGCCTCTTGTTAGCTTAACAGTAAAACCTCTGTCTTCAAGTTTTTTTTTCAGTTTCAGAGCAACGTCCAAAACAACGTCTTTTTCTCTGAGACCTTTGTGACCAACGGCACCGGGGTCTTTGCCACCATGCCCCGGGTCTATAACTATGGTTTTAATTTTATTGCCGGTTGTTGCCACCGGTTCTGCTTGAGGGGTAGCTCTTTGGGTTGCTTGTTTTCTTCTGAGCACTATTTGCAGTGTTTTCCCATCATCTCTTCTCACTAATTCCGGAGCTTCGCAGTTATCCCTCAACGTAAGCGTTAATTGCGCACTCCGCTCATCTTGAATGGGCACCGCTCTGCTTATAAAAGCGGAGTTTTTTGCCAGCTCCAGAAACATTGCGCTATCTATGCCAGCTCCATTTACGCGCAAAATATAATTTGGGTGTGCATAAAAAGATTCCACTCTAAAAGGCTGTGAAAGTTTTAATTCCAAAACTTCGCCGTTATTTCTTTTTTCCAGGTTCACGCTCCATATATCTTTCAGCACTTGCGGTCTTTTCACCATCATTTTTGCAGCAGTGGTATCATATTCAAAAGGTGTGTCCAGCATTCGCTCAAAAACAGGCAACGAAGACGGCAACGGCAACCAAAAAGACTGTTTGCTATTAACTCTGCTTTGCACAGGGGTTTGCAGCAAAAAACTGGTATCTTTTACGCTTGCCCATTCGTTGCCCAAAACCCACGAAGAGGTTCCAATCTTCAAAACCCCATCGCTTTGCCAAAGCATTTGTGTTTGCATTTTTTTGCCCAAATCAACCCCATCCACAAAATGCACGCCGTCTTTTTTTTCAATCAGCAAAGAAAGCGTATCCGGCATCTGCGCATTTTGCGCAAAAGCCAAACCGCATAAGAGAAGCAAAAACATAGGTACCGGGTCGTAGCCGCCTTTGCAGAATGGCTGGCAACGGAGTATGCGGTAGATTGTTAGCCAAAGGCCTTTCATTGCCCCGTGCGCCTCTAAGGCCTCTATGGCGTAGTTTGAACAAGAAGGATAAAACCTACAGCAACCGCCGAAAAAGACCGGATGAATTTTTTGGTATAGCTTAATGAGCTGTATAAATAAAAACTTCATTCCTCAATCCACTCGCCAAGAACATCTTTGAATTTAAAATTATATTGCAAACGATCCAGCCCATCATCTGTATTTTTTTGCTTTTTCTCAAAAAAACGAAGCATTATCCCGCCCAAAAACTCAGATACAGGATTAAGCTTGCGTTTTGAAACACCCAAGCCGCCCAAGCCAAGACCTGTAGCCGAGGAACCCATGGTCATTTCTAAAATCTTTACCATTAAAGAAGGTTGCAAATGCTGCAAATTACAGCAAACAGGAACCAAGCCTTCAAAAGAGAAATTTGGAATTATGCCATGCTCAAGCGGAACGTCGTGCTCCAAACACTTGCTTACAGGAACATCGGCAGCCGCTTGCAATTTCTTAATCCACATTGCTTTTGTAGCATCGTTCAGTTCGCGGCGAAGAGCGGGAAATTGGGCGGCAGGCAAAAATGTCACCAAGCTATTTGGGCAAATGCGCAAATTTAATGCGTTTATTTCTATGCGAGCCGGCTTAAAAGAACAAGTCACGAGGCTTCCGTTAAAATATCTTTCAAATCTTTTACCGTGCGAAGCTTTGCCATTGCAGATTCCCTGTACTGGCGAACCTTCTCTTTTGTTAAACCTGTGGTTTGGGCAATTTCCTGTAAATTATTTTTTGCTCCGGAATCAAAACCGTAAAACAGGTTTATAACCTTTAACTCGGTTGGAGTCAAATATTCCGAAAGCAATTTTCTAATGAGACCTTTTCTGGTCTTTTGAAAGAATATGTTTGAGGCATCGTCTGCCGGGTCAGGGGTTATGCTGATGAGGCTGGTATCGCCATCTTCGCCAACCGGGGCATCCAAACTTGAGGATTTCACGCCCATTTGCAGGATTTTCTCAATTTCTTCTGCATTGTAGCGGCTATAACCTTCCAAAGATTTTGGGTCTATAACCTGCGTTCCGCCAACAACCTGCTTTAATCTGCCGCCTTTTCTGTTAAAACGGCGCAAAATAAGCTCTTTTTCCGCAGAAATGCGCACAAGGCGGGCTTTTTCATTTATCGCTTTGATTATGTTTTGCCTCACCCACCAAACGGCGTAGCTTATGAATTTTATATTTTTAGACGAGTCAAAGCGCACAGCGGCTTCCATTAGCCCCAAATTGCCTTCATTTATCAAATCATTGAGATCCAAGCCTTGCCCCTTATACAGGTTTGCAACGCGTATCACAAAGCGCAAATTCGCCTTAACCAAATGGTTAAGAGCGGCCTTGTCGCCGTTAGACACTCTCTGAAGCAAAAGATTTTCTTCTTCTCGTGTCAGCAATGGTATTTGTGATATTTCATTTAAATACTGAAAATACACATTACGTTTTATTTTAGGCTTTGCTTCTTTAACGATTTTCAACGTCATGAATACAAATTTAACATTTTTTTTCGATTTTGTCACCTATTTTCTTATATTTTAGTGATATAAGGCTATTTTTTTGGTATTTTCTGCTCTGAAGTAACAAAATCTTCAACATTTTGTCAAAAAAAGGTCATTTTTATTTGGCAAACGCTGATTTACTCGGTAGTGGCTAGTGGTCATTACTCGCCTTTGGCGATTCACCAGCGAAATGTCCAGCAGGAAGGGTGTTGGCTAGTGGCTAGCATTTTGCAAAAAACAGCTAAATTTGCTCAAAAATCATGATTTAAGTATTTTAACTAGTCACTAACCACTAGTCACTAGCCACTACATTGAGTTAACACCCCTAATGCTTTGCATTTCGTTGGTGAATCGCCAAAGGCGAGTAATCATTGATTA